>DASRZP010000104.1 GCA_035686305.1 Thermodesulfovibrionales bacterium
CAGCACGGAGATGGCAGCAGGTCTTCCGCAACTGACCCCGGATCTTGTACCGATTGGCCGCTTTGGTACTGTGGAGGAGATCGCCGACGTCGCCCTCATGCTGGTTCGCAATGGCTATGTTACGGGTCAGACGATTAACATTAACGGGGGTAGATACCTGAGCTGACTCCATAGCTGGATTGGAATTTGATTCCGCTGGCTCCCGGCGACACGGCACCTTGAGCGCCTTTGACCTTTGGCAGACGAGTTTCACCGTAGGTTCACCTGATCCCATGTCACCCTATTATCCCTATTGATGATTACGGTTGAGTGGTATCACCCAAGAGGGGAAGGGAGACCTTCCCCTCTTTATCTACATGAGAAGCGACTGAGCCTGCCTTCTCTAAAGTGGCTCCTTGATCTTGCTCTCTGGTCATGCCACAATGGAAAAAAAGGTGCAAGGAACCCTGCCAATGGACGATTATAAGACCATGGAGGATTTCGAGAGGGAACTGAACGAGATGCGGCTGAAGTTTCTTGAGCTTAAAGCATGCCGTCTCGATGTCCAGACCGTCCAGAAGAGATACGAGCAGCTCCTCCAGTCCGCACCCGATGCCATGATCTTTGTGAACAGGGAGGCTAAGATCGTTCGCATAAACGCCCAGCTCGGAAGCCTCTTTGGCTATACCGAGGAAGAATTGATTGGCAGGGATCTCGACACCCTCATCCCGGTGCGTTATCGCCTTCGCCATCGCGAAAACGTGGCACGGTATTTCGCACAGCCCCGTATTCGACCAATGGGTACGGGCCTGGTGATCTATGGTCTCAGAAAGGACGGAATCGAATTCCCTGCAGACATCAGCCTGAGTCCACTCGAAACTGACGGCGAGAAGTTGGCCGTGGGCGCAGTCAGGGATATAACGGAGAGAAAAAGGGCTGAGGAGGAAAAACAGCGGCTCCGTGAACAACTCGCCCAGGTCGAGACGGCTTCCGCCCTCGGGAGGATCGCGGCGAATGTCGCCGACGAGATCAGAAATCCCCTCACCGCCATCGGCGGCTTCGCCCGACGGCTCCAGAAGATAGCGGACAGCGAAAGAGAAAGGGAGTATGCCGCCTATGTTGTATCCGAGGTCGACAGACTCGAGGGTCTCCTCAGAGGCGTTCTTGCTTTTTCACGTTCAAGGAGTCCCCTTCTGGAAGACCATACTATCCGCAAAATCCTCGACGGGGCGCTGAAGGTCTGGGGAGAAAAGTTCCGGCAGCATTCTATCACTGTTCATAAAGAGTATCGGGAAGATGCGCTCGTTCGTGTAGACCAGGCACAGGTTCGAGAGGCGGTGGAGTGCCTGGTAGCAAATGCCGTCGAAGCGATGCCCGGCGGCGGTACGCTGTCCGTTGAAACTGATCGGGAAATCGTAAATGGAGTACCCTATGTCCGAATAAAGATTCAGGATACGGGCGAAGGTATCGACGCCGAAAAGCTTGGGAAGATCTTCGAGCCATTTTTCACGACCAAGATGTCGCCGAAGGGTGCGGGCCTCGGCCTTCCGATAGCAAAGAAGATCATAGAGGAAGAGGGAGGCACGATCAACCTCGATAGCACAAAAGGCACGGGTACGACAGCCACAATCCTTTTTCCGGACGTGCGAACATAACCGACGTCTGCTTCCGAAATTGTTCCCTGCAGCTAACCTCCTGCCATCCCTTCGAAGATCTTCTACCAGCCATAGCTCCTCACAGAAGTTCGACATCAGACCTTTATTCAAGAATTCCACCGAGTGCTTCCTAGAATCCTGATCAATATCCACACACGAGTGAAGACGCGAAAGAATTTAGAAATCAGTGCTGGTCGAACTATCTTTGACAAAGTATGAGAAAGAGGATCAATTTCATCTTAATTGAGAACATAGACCCAAATGCGTTTAGCAATTGCCAAAATAGCGCTTTGCAGTTTTTTGCTAGTCGCACTATAGTTACATTATTAGGGGAGCGAACCTAGAGGTAAGGGCGAACTCTTGAAGACACGGAAGGAAACCGGCTGGCTCTTCATTCGATGAATGAGTAAGCATTAGCGGTGAATCATGTTCAGGAGAGCTCATTAGTCGAAGGGCCACTCATCTTTTTGAATTGAAGAGCCTGGGGGAAATCAGGGGAGGCCGTGCAGCATGTTGCAGAATGGTTCAGGACGCATTTTAAAGTAGCCCGGGCTCGTGTATTTGAGTCGGCCTGCGACAGAAAAGGAGGAATATCATGGTTGTTTCTGAAAACATAAAAGATTACGGGAAGATAAGAGCCGCGGTCTGGGCGATACTGTTTCTCTGGCTCGTGGCTGTCTTGATCCTTGGTGCGAATGGGGTCTTCGTGAGGGAGCCGGGGACGCCGCCTCTGCCGATCTTCGCCGGGGTGGTTATCCCGCTTCTCGTCTTCCTCGCCGCGTTCTGGTCAGGGGGGTTGTTCCGCGACTTCGTTATGACCCTCGATCTAGAAGTCGCTGCAGGCATACAGGCCTGGAGGTTTGGAGGTCTGGGCTTCATTGCTCTTTATGCCTACGGTGTACTGCCCGGTCTTTTTGCCTGGCCTGCAGGACTCGGGGACATGGCCATCGGTCTCACCGCGCCTTTCATAGTCCTCGCCCTGAGGCGACGGCCTGACTTTATACGCAGCCGGATCTTTGTGGTCTGGAACCTGCTGGGCATACTGGACCTCATTAACGCCGTCACCCTCGGTGCGCTCAGTGCATTCCTCGGCATCGGAATCACCGGAGAAATTACCACGTTCCCGATGGCACAGTTGCCTCTCGTTCTTATCCCAGCATTTCTCGTGCCGCTCTTTGTCATGCTCCATCTTACTTCAGTGTTCCAGGCGAGACGGTTGATCGCTGCAGGTAAGAACTGCGGCTGGACAGGTTCACCGACCCAGTGTGGACACGCACACCCTTTGGGCAGGACATAAGGGCGTGACAGGAGATGAGAGCGATGGAATCGTCCGTGGACGAAGGAGGGACGGGAGATTGTGTGGCTTTCACTCCTGTGTCCGAGCTTGCGGGAGATCAGGATATGATCCTGCAGTTATCTTCGATGGGTACTCTACCTGACTTAAAACCTGTTAATGGGCGCGCAAGATATCCGAGCACTATGGAGATAACAAATCTGAGGTCTTCAGGTACTCAGGAAGTGCCTCGTCGCATCTTCCACACCCCCTACATAACCGATCGGATAGCTCCCCACGTTACCGCACCGGGCATGCCGTCGGTGCCTGGCGGCTACAGGCAACAGAAGTCAATGTTTCCTGCGCCCTCCTTGAAAGCCCGAAATCATCTATTTCCTTCCTGAGAGAATCGCAAGAGCCATATCCGCCGAGGTAGCCGTTCACTCTTGCAACAGCCGTAGAGTTGATCAGGTCCTTCATGTCAGGATACGTTGCCGTCAACTCCTTCATGATTTCGGGATAGAGCCTCAGGCTGTGCTTCTGGTGATAATCCTCGGCGAGAGAGAATCCCGAATAGGGTTCTATGGCGGTCGCAATTCTTCCTCTCGTTTCAGAGGCGATATGATCTCTTGTCTGAATGGCAACCTTTCTCTGCTCTTCATTGTGGTAGAATATGGCCGCCCTGTACTGGCGGGACCAGGAACCTCTTGCCGGCTCATGACCCTTCCAAAATATTTCCAACAAGTCCCTGTACGAGATGCGAGAGGGATCAAAATCAATCTGAACCGACTCTGAATGATCGCCAAGATCGTAATAGCGCGGGTTCTTTGTAGTACCACCCGCGTACCCCACACGGGTTCTGATGACCCCCGGCAGGCTCCCAAACTGGGAGTCAGGTCCCCAGAATCAACCAAGGGCGAACGTAGCCGTTTCGAATCTGCCTTGAAAAAAGGTGTCCAAAAGCGGGAGGCCAATATCGGCCTCTGTATCGTCATGAAGCGCAGACATGTTCTTACCTCCTTTAAGAACGATCAGGGTGATGGCGGATATTGCCAAACATAACAGAACCACGAAGGCAAAGCGCGGTTTCATGATCTATGATAGCCGATGTTCATGAAGACATTATGAACGGAGTCCTGGTCTGTTACAGCCGGTATCTCTCACTATTTGCAACTGCCTGCGGTGAAGGATATGATAAAGTATGGCCGTGAAGACGAAGGTCCTTTCCGTCATGGAGCTGCGCAAGGAATACGGCGACGTTCTTGCCGTAGATTCGCTTTCTTTTGATGTCGGGAACAATGAGATAGTCGGGCTTCTGGGTCCTAACGGAGCGGGCAAGACCACGACGATCAATATGATTCTCGGTGTTCTCCGGCCGAACTCCGGGACTATCCTCATCGAAGGCGTGGACATCGATATGAAGAGGTCTCAGGCCCTTGAAAATACCAACTTCGCAGCGGTCTATGCGCCGTTACCCGGCAACCTGACGGTATATGAGAACCTGCGTGTCTTCGGCCTGCTTTACGGCATCAGGGACCTGAGGGAACGGATTGATCTCCTCATCGAGCAGTTCGGGCTCGATCGATTTCGCAACGTGAAAGCAGGTATGCTCTCTTCAGGAGAACAGACGCGCCTGTCCCTTGCCAAGGCCATGCTGAACCATCCGCACCTCCTTCTCCTTGATGAACCAACGGCATCGCTCGACCCCGCTGCAGCCTGGGAAATCCGGGCGAAGATCCTCGACTTTGTGGCCGGGGGCACCGGCGGCGTGCTCTGGACTTCTCATAACATGTACGAAGTTGAAGAGGTCTGCGACCGCGTACTCTTCCTCTCCCACGGGAAGATCTTGCTTGAAGGAAACCCCAAGACTCTGGCCCGTGAGCACGGCAAGAAATCCCTCGAGGAACTCTTCATCGCCGTGGCTCGCGAACCCCTTGCCCTGGGGATCGGGTGAGCATCATTCGATACAATCGCATCACAGCGATCATGCTCCGACAGTTTTATCTTATTCGGGGAACCCTTTCTCGAGTACTGTCGTTGTTCGTATGGGTCGCCGTAGACATCGTGCTGTGGGGCTTTATTACCAAATATCTTAATACCATCGCCTCACCCGGATTTAACTTTGTTCCGCTGCTCCTCGGCGCCGTCCTCCTCTGGGACTTCCTGGTCCGTGTCATGCAGGGAGTGACCATCGCCTTCTTCGAGGACGTATGGTCCCGCAATTTCCTGAATATCTTCGCCACTCCCCTCTCAATATCGGAATACCTCATGGGTCTCGTGCTCTCGAGTGTCGCGACGAGTATCGTTGGTCTCGTTATGATGCTTGTCCTGGCGACCGCCCTCTTCGGCCTGTCGTTCTTCGCCTACGGCCTCGCGCTCGTACCTTTCCTCCTTGTGCTCTTTCTCTTCGGCATCGCCCTCGGAATCTTCGGCATTGCCGTTGTGCTTCGGCTCGGACCTGCCTCGGAGTGGTTTATCTGGCCCATCCCTGCCCTCATCTCGCCCTTCGTGGGGGTCTTTTACCCCCTCTCGACACTCCCGGGATGGATGCGGTATCTCTCGCATCTGTTGCCGCCATCCTATGTATTCGAGGGAATGCGGACGACCGTCTCTGGCGGAACGGTTTCAGCGTCCGGCCTTCTCTGGGGAGCGTTTCTCGCCGTCTCTTACATACTGGTTGCGTGCTGGTTTTTTGCGCGTATGTACGACCATGCCGTGAAGACAGGGCTCATTGCCCGATACAGCGCCGAAACGGTGAGTTGACCGGTCGCCTTCTGCGAATGGAGTCTATCGTTTCCCTCCGTAGACGGCAAAGACGCCGTTCTTGAAATAACAATCGACATCGAGGAACCCGGCGCCTTCCAGCGCCTTCAACTGACTTTCCAGGGTATCAGGCATGTTCATGCTTGAGGGGTCTTTGTAACGCCTTATCAAATCGTCGGGCCTTTCGTCGGTAATAGCGTAGCGATTCATCATATGGGTCAGCCAGTCTTTCCATAGGGCAAAGTACCATCCTTCGAGTTCTTCTGACGGGGGAAGCACCATATCAACATTGACAAAGTATCCGTCAGGGTTCAGATGCGACGCAATCCAGCCGAACAAGGAGGCCTTTTCGGCCTTTTCGAGATGATGAATGGCCATGGAAGAGACGGCGATATCATAGGTGCCGAATTCTCCTGAACCGCCCAGTATCTCCTGGAAGGTCGCCTGTATAAACGCCACGCCCTGAAAACGATGAAGCCGTTTCTTTGCCTTTTGAAGCATCCCTTCGTTCCCGTCGACGAGGGTTGCAGAGAGGGCGTCGTTGACTCCAAATAATTCTTCGGTGAGGAGGCCATCACCACACCCCAAATCGAGAAGTCTGATCCCTTCCCTGCCGTGAAAGAAATGCGCGAAGAAGGAGGAGACAAACCAGATCAGTTTTCTTCGTTCTACGATATAGACGTCTGCCCTGTCAAGGTAGTTTTCTGCAAACCACCTGTCTGCCCATGCCGACTCCCTGAATTCACTCATGGGAGATCTTTCTGCTCTGAATTGAGCAAAGAATTGCAGAAGAACCTGCGGCCCCGAGATCCCTTTTCTATCGGGATTCGGCGGATTCCAGAGGCCTCTGACCTCCGGTCACTTCGTCTTGTCCGGTATCCGGTTTTCCACACGTCAGTCATTCGTTCATGATACCACAAACTCTCTGTTTTCCTTACAGACGGCAATTTGAAGATACCGCTGATGAGCCCGCGGGATCAACCCGTAACGAGACCGGCAGCGACCCTGTAATGGAGAGCCAGGTAAAGTCCGAGATGGCCTTCATCCGAGAAGTCAAAGGAAAGTTCTTCACCCGTCAGAACCGATACCGTATAGGCCAGGTCGTCGAGTTTTTCCCGGACCGCCCGGACGGTCTGCTCCTCAACGTCATAGAGTTCGAGGATATCAATAATATCTTCTATCGCACCGCTGTTGTAACTCTCGAGCAGAATGCGGCCTTCGCCCTGAAGCCCCTGAGAGAGACCCTGGGCCTTCGCACGGTCGATCTGATGTCTTAACCTTATGAGACAGAGTCCGTATATCTTTACCTCATCATTCATCGCCATCCGTCCTCCTCAAAAAACGTTCTTGTCATTATAGAGCAAACTGCGTGCCAGAGAAGAAACCCTTGCCTTGTCAAGAAAATAGAGCGTCAGCCTCTCCCGTGTGGTTAGAATATTATCATAATGTATATTATTTATATAAGCCGATGGCAAATAACGCGTAGCTGTCAGGTTGACTTCCTGGGACGAATACTTTAATGTTCCTCATTCGCAGGGATGAGACTATGAAGAGCGGCATATCCATGAGCTTTCTGATCGGGCTTCTCGCAGGGATATTCGGAGGGCTTGTCGGCGTCGGCGGCGGCGTCGTGATGATCCCTCTCATGGTAGGAACCATGAAGACGGGTCAGCTCCGGGCGCATGGGACAAGCCTCGTCGTCCTCGTCTTTACAGGCCTGGCAGGATCTGTCACCTATGCCCTGAAGGGATCGGTCGATATCGTGGCCTCCGCTCTTCTTGCGACAACGGCAATCTTTACGGCCCGGACAGGAGCCCGTTATGCTCACGCACTTCCCGAATGGAAGCTGAAACGGTCTTTTGGGGGCTTCTTGATCATCGTTTCCTTCCTTTTGCTCTCGAAGCCCTACCTCATCCAGCACCATGGTCCCCTTTTCGGTTGGGTGAAGGTTTCAGTTCTCTTTATGACAGGGGCGCTGACGGGGTTCCTCTCCGGCATGATGGGAGTTGGCGGGGGAACGATCATGGTCCCTGCAATGGTCCTGCTTCTCGGCATGGATCAGCATACTGCGCAGGGGAGTTCCCTCCTTGCGATGGTCCCTGCAGGTGCAGCAGGGGCCTATACCCACAGCCGTTTGGGGAATGTTGACGTGAACCTGCTCGCGGGTCTCATCCCCGGCGTCCTTGCAGGGACCTTCCTCGGAGGAAGTCTGGCCCACGCTCTCGATGAAGAGACCTTGAGAGTCATCTTTGCAGCCGTGCTTATCTGGACAGGAATGCGGTATCTCAGAACAAAGAGGAGGAAGGATGAGGGATGAATTACGAAGGCTGAAAAGGAAGGTATCGCTCCCGGACGAATGCCTCCTCGTCCTCTCTGGTCTTCAGTCTACCCCTCAATCTCTCCTCCAGGAGGGTATCGAGAACCTCTGAGTAAAAGGGGCCCGGTGTGAGGCCCATGGTTCTGAGATCGTCTCCCTTCAGATAGGGTCTGATCTTTCTTAACTGGAGGAGGTAGAGCGATATCTCCTTCTTCACCTTGTCATCGGCTGCAGCAGCCATCGCAAAGAGCACGGTCTCGATTCCTTGGTTGTGGAGTGCCTTGTATATCTTTGCAGGATCGAGAAGGGGAAGCTGCCGCAATATTGCCTTGGCGCCATGAATTCCCTTCCCTATCTTCTCCCTGATCCGTAAAGGGGTCGAGAGCCTTGCAAAAGCCGTCTCCCTGTCGCCGTCGCTGAGATCAGAGAGCAGTGCTATCAGATAGAGGGCGCCTCTGTCAGGCTTCTCTTCAAGGAAGAGGAGGTTGAACCACGAAAGGGTATCGTGCACTGACTGAAGGCGGGACTCCAGGTTCGTGTCAAGAGTCAGGTTCTCATGGAGCACCCTGAGAAGATCATATCCCGAAAGCCTCTTGATTGCCCGCACCGGCTCAGTTTCATTGAAGGTGAGAAGGAGCTCCTCATAGAGCCGGGAGCCGGAAAGCCTGTCGAAGAGATTCATGCGCAATGCCGATTTTATGAGGCCCTCCGTATGCTTGCTCAGTTTGAACCCGAAGCGCTCAGCAAACCGGACAGCACGGAACGCCCTTGTGGGGTCTTCAATAAAGCTCAGGTTGTGGAGGACCCGTATCGTCTTTTCCCTGAGATCCCTCTGGCCGCCAAAAAAATCGATGAGGAGGCCGAAGTCCTTTGGGTTCAGCTTTATTGCCAGGGTATTGATCGTGAAGTCCCTCCGGTAGAGGTCCTTCTTTATGGAAGATGTCTCGACCTTCGGCAGGGCAGCAGGAGATTCATAGTATTCGGTTCTTGCCGTCGCAACATCGACCTTCAGGACGGGAGAAAAGACCTGGGCCGTTCCGAATCGTTCGTGTTCCCTCACCTTCGCGCCGAGTTGCAGCCCGAACTCCCTGGCGAAGAGGATGCCGTCCCCCTCGATGACGATATCGATGTCCAGGTTCTCCTCTCCGCGCAGGAGGTCCCGCACAGACCCTCCAACAAGGTATGCGGCGTATCCGAGGCCGTCTGCGACTTCACCGGCGAGTTTGAGCATATCAGACACGGCTGCAGGAAACTTTTCCTTGATCCAGCTCGAGAGATTCCTCCCCATGGAGGGCTTTTCCTCGGGCGGAATCGTCCTTACCCTGCTCCGTTTCAGCATGTCCTCGTAGAGCGTCCGCAGGATGTCTGTCCTTGTTATCGCCCCGACGATTACGCCCTCTTCGACAACGGGCATGAATCGCTGGTTCTGCTCTACCATGAGCCGTTCCACGTCACGGATGGGGGTGTCGGGACCGACTGTCAGGGCATCGGTCGTCGCGAAATCAATGATTTTGCTCTTCCCGAAGCCGTGGAAGATCGCTTTTTCGATGCTCTCCCTGGAGATAATGCCCTTATATATCCCCTCTTTCACAACCGGGAGCACATTGACGCCGTATCTCGTCATTACGGAGGCGGCTCCTTTGATGGTGTCGTTCCATGCGATCGTGATTACCGGCGAGGTCATAACGTCCCCTGCATCCTTTGACTGTCGTACCGAGGTCCTGAGGATTCTCAAGACCTCTTCTTCCACGACCTCCATGGAAGCCTCCTTCACCGTTGCTGATGCGGCGCCCGCATGTCCACCGCCGCCAAAGGACCTCATCACCTCTCCAACGTCAAATTCAGGGACTCTGCTCCTTCCGACCAGGAGGATCTTCCCCTGCATATTGAGGAGCAGAATGAGGCCGTCGATGTCTTCCATGTCCATGATCCTGTGCGCAAGGGGGGCCGCGTCTCCGACATAATCCTCCCTCGATGCCTTGCCGATCTTGATCTTTATGCCGCTGATCTCCAGGTCCCTTGATGACCTGATGAGCTCATTGAGAAGGTCAAGTTCCTCTCTGCTCAGTTCCGACCTGATATAATTCGAGACGATCTTGAGGCTGGCGCCCTTTTTCAGAAGATAGGCAACGGCAAGAAGGTCTCGTTCCGTCGTCGACGGAAAGAGCAGGGACCCCGTCTCTTCATAAATACCGAGACAGAGGATCGTTGCCTCCATCGGGGTCAGGGGGATCTTTTTTGTACTGAGGATTTCGGTGAATATCGTGGCCGTTGCCCCCACGTCTTCAATGAGGTTGCGGGAACCCCGGATATCGTGTTTTTCGAACGGGTGATGGTCATAGATATGGATATCCGGCCTGACAGACCCGAGGAGCAACTCGGAGAAGGGGCCGATCCTCTCAGCTGACTTGGTGTCAACAATGATCAGCCTTGTTACCCGGGGAAAGGGGATATCCTTTATACGGCAAATACTGACAGGGTGGAAGGCGGCAAGGAAGTCTCTCACCTTCTTCTCCTGAGACCCAGGAAAGGCGAGAAGGGCGCCGGGATAGAGCTTCGCTGCGGCAACCATGGATGCCAGGGAATCGAAATCAGCATTTATGTGCGAAATAATTACTTCCATATGCTCGTGGTCGGTGAGGAGCTCAAGGGAGAGAGATGACGCGGCATCCGTCAGCCATCCGCATCACGGTTTATAGACGATTACCCGGTTCCTCCCGCTCGTCTTTGCCTCATAGAGGGCATCGTCTGCGAATGTTATGAGGTCATCCTTTGTCTTGATGAGCGGTGTCGGATAGGATACAACGCCGATGCTCACAGTCGGGCCGCGCTTTCCTTTCAGGCTGTGAAACCGGTACTTCTCAACAGAGGACCGCAGGGCCTCTGCCTTTGCAACCGCGCCGTCATGAGAGGTCTGCGTGAGGAGAATGATAAATTCCTCGCCGCCATACCGTGCAAGGACATCGCTCTTCCTCGTGTATTTTCTCAGGAGCTGAGCGAATTCTCTAAGAACGAGGTCGCCGATCCTGTGGCCGTGCGTATCATTGATGTTCTTGAAGTGGTCGATATCGACCATGAGGCAGCTCAGCGAGAGACCGTACCGCTCTGATCGGCTGAATTCCTCCGTGAGGCGATGATAGAAATATCTGATATTGAAGACGCCCGTCAGAAAATCCGTAATGGCGAGCTTTTCGAGGCGCGACTTCTCGTCCTCAATCTTCTCAAAGAGAAAGGCATTGTAAAGGGCGTTTGCCGATACGTTGGCAATGGCATTGCAGAGACTGATTTCAGTTTCTGAAAAGGACGAAGACCTTCGGGATGTCCTGAGGAAGAGTGTTCCGATAATCTCTTCGTGAAAAATGATAGGGATGACCACAATGGAGCGGATCCCGAGAGGAGAGAGCACGTCCTTTACCCGTTCCATGAGGGGGTCGGTGTTTACATCCTTGACCACTACCGGTTCTCGGGAGGAAAGGGCCTTTCTGATCTCAGGATATTTGGTCAGGTCAAGCTTGATATTCTTCAGTGCGGGGTCTTCGAAGGTCGAGGCGACATGGGCGTAACGTTTGTCTCCCTCGATACGGACAATGGAGCATCTCGTTACCGGAATGACCTCGGAGATCTTCTTGACAATAAGATAGAGTATCTCCTGAGGATTAAAGGTTGAAGAGACGAGATAGGTGAGCTCGATGATCGTCTGGAGGTCCTTCGCCTTCTTTTTTAGGTCTTCAACGCTCTTCCTTCTCTTGAGAATGTCCCTCATCTTGAATTCGAGGTCTTCTCCATGAAAGGGACCGAGGAGGTAAGCATCGGCGCCACTCTTCATAGCGGACTTGATGGCCCCTGGGGCATTCTGCGGTATTATCACGATGATCGGCGGCCCCGTGGGAGGAAGGTTTACCTTCCCGATCTCTTCTGAAGAGATGATACAGAGCCGGGCAGGGTCTACACGCTCTGCCAGAATCTTCCTCAGCGAAGAGATGCTCTCCGCAAACTCCGGCCGGAAATCGCGTCTGCCGTCAAAAAAAGATGTCAGGAATGCGCGTGCCTCGCGTTGTCTTTCGTATATTACGACCCGTTCCTTCATATTCTCCCTTCAGCAAAGGTTTTCCTGCGTCGTACCCATTTTAGCAGATTTTCCCTGCCAAGGGTATTCACGACGTCCTTCTTCTCGAGCCATCCCCTCCTTGCCAGAGAGACGCCGTAAATCATGAAGTCGAACTGATTTGTCACGTGGGTATCAGTATTAATCACGACGGGGATCCCCATCTCCTTCGCCCTTCTGGCGTAAACGTCGTTGATGTCGAGCCTCAGGGGATAGGCATTGATCTCCAATGCCGTTCCGGTCTCCCTTGCTGCCGCGAAGACCTGCTCCATATCGAGTTCATAGGCGTCCCGCTCACCGATGAGCCTCCCTGTCGGATGGGCAATTGCCGTGACATAGGGGTTTCTTATCGCAGAGATGAGGCGTTTTGTGAGCTGGTCTCTTGTCTGCCTGAAGCCGGAATGGATTGATGCCACAACGATGTCGAGCTGCCTGAGAACGGAATCCGGCAGATCCAGGGTATAATCGCTCCGTATGTCGACCTCTGCACCGGTGAAAAGTCTGAAGCCCTTCAGTCGCCTGTTGATCGCCTGTATCTCCTTCACTTCCTCTTGGATCTTCTCTTCGTTCAGACCCCGTGCAACGCCAAGCCCCTTGGTATGGTCGGTAATGGCGAGGTATTCATAGCCCTTGGCCCTTGCGGCCTCGATGAGTTCCTCAAGGGTGTGGCTTCCGTCGCTCCTCTTCGTATGGACATGGAGGTCTCCCCGTATGTCGCCGAGTTCCACCAGCCTTGGCAATCTCCCTTCGAGGGCCGCCTCTATCTCCCCCGTATCCTCTCTCAGCTCAGGAGGTATGTAAGGCAGGCCGAGAAGCCGGTAAAGATCTCCCTCCTTCTCTCCACCGAGCCTCTTCTTGTCCGATTCCCTGAATATCCCATACTCGTTTACCTTCAGCCCTGCCTTAACGGCCATCTCCCTGAGTCGGATATTATGAGCCTTGCTGCCCGTGAAATACGCAAGGGCAGCGCCGAGAGATTCCTCTTCAACGACCCTAAGGTCGACCTGAATGCCGTCGGCGATAACGATACTCGACTTTGTCGGACCGTGCATAAGCACCTCTCTTACCCCAGGAAGATGAGTAAAGACATGCATGACCTCCTGAGGGTCTTCGGAAGTGACAAGGATGTCGATATCTTTGATCGTTTCTTTCCACCTTCTGAGGCTCCCTGCAAGATGGAGCTCCCTGACAGGGGCCTTTTTCCGAAGATGTTCAACGATGTCATTTCCCACGGGAAGCACCCTTCCGAGGGGGTGTCTCTCTTTACCCCTTCTGAGCATCTCTATGCCCTTGAGAATGTTCGCCTCGGTCTTCTCCTTTATCCCGGGGAGGCCCGTCAGTCTGTGTTCCCTGGCAAGGCGTTCGAGATCGTCAATATCCTTTATCTCCAGCTTTTCGTTGAGGAGTTTGGCCGTCTTCGGTCCGAGGCCGGGAACTGAGAGGAGCAGGGAAAGACCTTCGGGAACCTCCCTCCTCAACTCTTCATAGGCAGCGATCTTTCCCGTTGCAACAAATTCCCCGATCTTTGCGGCAAGGTCGTGGCCGATTCCGGGAATCTCGAGGAGGTCCTTTTCGGTCATGCGGGCAACATCGGTGGGCAGGCCGTCGATATTCTGAGCGGCCCTCCGGTAAGCCCTCACGCGGAAGACGTTCTCACCCTGAATATCGAGGATATCTGCAACCTCATTGAAGATATCGGCTATCTGCCGGTTTATCATCTCTTCAGCAGTGCAATGAGCTCCTGGGCATTTTTTGTTGCGTAACCAAAGGCGTCATTGTTGAAATAGATAAAGACGTCCTTCCCCTGCTTTACATATTTTCGTATCATACCGGCATCTGCTTTCAACTGCTCCTGGCTGTAACAGGAGGCATGGTCTCCGGCCTGACCATGCCTCCTGATGTATACAAAGGCGGCGGTGAGGGGAAGGTCATTGAGGAACGCGGGGGAATCGGCCATACAGAGGGATGCCCGTTCTCTTTCGAGGAGCGTGAAGACCTTTTTCGAAACCCAGGAGGCATCCCTGAACTCGAAGGCATTTTTCACCCCGTAGGGTTTCAGCAGCTCAAGGAAATCGGCTAGCCTTGAGGGATCTCCTTTCAGCCCCGGCGGCAGTTGCCAGAGTATAGTCCCCAATTTTTCCTTCAACGCCACAACCCGCGAAAAAAAGACGTCGAGAGGTTCGGCAGAGGCCTTCAGCTTCTTCACATGAGTGATGAACCTGCTGCCCTTGATGGAGAAGATAAAGCCCGTGGGTGTCTCCTGGTACCACCGATGAAAGGTCTCCTTGTCAGGAAGGCTGTAGAAGGTCACATTCAGTTCTACGGTCCGGAATCTCGACGAATAGTATTGAAGCCACTGTTTTTGAGATAGATCGGCGGGGTAGAAGGGGCCTTTCCAATGGTTGTAGAAAAAACCGCTGCATCCTACGTATATGGTTGGCATAGGAGTATTGTATCACATACCCGGCGGATCTACTATTATGAATGGCGGGAGCTACGAACTGAGCGGGCCGAACCTATCCCTGAAATCCTCGGGGGAAAGGTTCGCCACCTTCGCAATGCGCTTGAGATTATCTGCCTCAAGGTCTTCACGTTCAAGGCGGATCATATATTTCCTGCCAACCTCATAGGCCTCGGAAGTGATATCGACCGTTCTTATCTTGACCTTCCCCGTGGCGTAATCGATCATCTCGACGAAGGGCGTCGACTTGAGGTCCCCTTCATAATAGGAAATAAGGGCTCCGGTGCCGCCTCTCAGAAGGTAGCGGACAGCACCGTACCCAAGATTCCTCGTGTATTCGATATCAAAGGGGATGGGGTCTGCAGCCCTCAATTCATACCCCACGTTTTTATCAACGATCGTTGCATTTATGCCGAAAGAATCGAGGGTCTTCTTCACAAAGTATCTCAGAACCCTTCCGAGCTGGATCTCAGAAAGCCGTATCCTTCCCGTTTCGTCCTTTTCGAGCTGTCCGTAACGGCTCAGTTCTTCAAGGTCAAGCCTTTCGGATATCCCCTCAGCAAGGATTGCAACTCCATGGTCTCTGCCCATAGAGAGTCTCTTTATCATGGACGCTGTGAGGATATCTGAAACCGTCATGAAGGAGAGGGCGCCGTCTTTGAATTCCTCGGGAATCAGGGTTATCGTTGCGCCCGCGGCCTTGCCTATGCCCAATGCCAGATAGCCCGTATTCCTGCCCATCGTTGTTATAAAGTACCATCTCCCCGTGGTCCTGGAATCCTCCATGAGGTTCTTGACGATCTCGACCCCCCAATGCCTTGCAGTCTCGTACCCGAAGGTCGATGCCCCTCCCGGCAGGGGAATGTCGTTGTCGATGGTCTTCGGCACATGGACGACGCTGAGGGAACCCCTCGATTCCTTCTCAATCCAGTTCGCCATGTACAGGGTACCCTCGCCGCCTATGGTTATGAGATATTTGACGCCGAGGCCTTTGAGCGTAGACATGAGGACCCCGAATCGCTCTTTCACTCGTTCGGGATAGTCGCGGGAAGTCCTGAGGATAGATCCACCTTCAGTATGGATCCGTGAGACATCGTCCATGGTGAGAGGGTTTGCGCAGGAACTGTCGCCGTTGAAAAGGCTCTTGAAGCCACCCGTAATCCCGATGACCCTCTTCCCCTGATTGATCGCCTCAATCGTCGAAGAGCTTATGACACCGTTAATTCCCGGTGCAGGGCCCCCACCCACAATGATGCCGACGATATCCTTGGTCCTTTTGGCCATGAACTACAAGCCGAAAAGACCTGCGTTGATCTCCTTATTCACCATGGCCGGTCTGATTGTCTTCTTCACGATATCATCCGTATCCGTCACCTTAAGCTTCGAGAAGAGGAGACCGAACTTCTCCTCGATCTCTGACATGATGGGTCCCCTGATATCGGCAGGAAGGTCCCACCACTGCTTCTTTACCGGACCAAACCCTTTCTTCCTCGTGCTGTAGATGAACTGTTCCTCTGTCTGTCCTTCCTTCCACTCCTTTCCATATTCCTTTTTGATGAAGGCATAGTTTTCATTTCTGAACTCTGCAGGGAGATGGCTGCTGTCATAGATGATGTTCTGGAATCCCGTCGCGAGGTGTACCTCCGAAGTCCCGGTCTTCGGAAACATGTCGAAGGCATCTTCGGGGAGGGTCGATGCGCCGTGCTGGACAGCGCCTGAGAGGCCATACTCCTTTCGTGCGATCTGGGAGAGTTTCTCGAGAGTCTCAAAATCGATCTTG
>DASRZP010000105.1 GCA_035686305.1 Thermodesulfovibrionales bacterium
GCATTCAGCTGTGAAACAACTCGACCGACCTGATCGCACATCTGTCCGTAGGAGAGCGGATACCGATGGGGAGCCAGAATTGCATGAGATGAGAAATCTTTCTCTGCTGATTCTAAAAGGTCTCCGGCAGAATAGTGAGGGCTTGAATTTCTCGGCTTACTCAAGGTTGCTCCCCGGCATGGTCAAGTCCTTTCAGCGTCTGTCTCAAAGAGAGCAGAGGGAAGTGCAAAGAGCCTCCTAGTCGAAAGGGATGTCTCATCATATCACACATCCGTTTCCCTTGCCTCACCGTGCCAGATGAAGATGCAATCAAGCACCGGTTTCGTCCTTGCAAGAACGATACCTCCCAGTTTCCTATGGCATTCTAAACCTCAAGTGTATCAATAAGAAACAATGTGTAACCCTTTGCTACAGAAAGAACGCAAAAAATTCAGCAAAAACTCGGCGTTCCGATGCAAGACAAAAAAATTCAATGCGAGACTCTGGAATGATTTCGGTCAATCAGTCATGCTTTTCGGGAGACAGACCGTCACTGTGTTTGGCAAGCTCACTCATATCGCCCTCCCTCAATCTCCTTCGATTCCTCTACAGAGTCCGATTCCTCTAGTTCATCAAGAATCCGAAGCAGTTCTTCGGGATCTGCATTCAGAAGAAGTGCCGTTGCTAACCCCGCTATGGTTGGAGATTCAAAAAAGCAGCGCAATGGCACGTCCGACTCGAGGGCAAAACGTATCCGGGAGATGACCTGGGTCGCCAGGAGAGAGTCGCCTCCCAAGTCAAAGAAGTTATCATGGACACCTACCTGTTTCAGTCCGAGCACCCCGCGCCAGATACCCGCCAAAACTTCTTCAACCTGGCTGCAAGGAGCGACATAGGACTCTTCAAGACTCGGCCGCTCTGAATCAGGGGCCGGCAATGTCCTTCGATCTATCTTGCCGTTGGGTGTCAATGGCAGTGACTCAACCACAACAAATGCTGAAGGGACCATATAATCGGGCAGCTTCTCCATAAGGTAACTCCGAAGCTCATTGGTCGAAACAGATGATCCCTTATTGAGTACGATATACGCCACCAGGCGTTTATCCCCCGGGTTGTCTTGCCTCGCAATAACTGCTGACTCCCTCACGTTGGGATGCCGGCCAAGCACTGACTCTATCTCTTCGAGCTCAACACGGAACCCCCTTATTTTGATCCGGAAATCCTTTCTTCCTATATATTCGAGAAGTCCATCCCGTCGAATGCGCCCGATGTCCCCCGTGCGGTATAAAAGAGTCCCTTTCTTATCCGGAATCAATTTGAAAGCAGCTTTTGTCATATCGGGATTCTGCCAGTACCCGGGACTAAGGTATCGGCTTTTAATTGTTATTTCGCCAATCCGATCACCGGAAATGCCGTCACCTTGTTCATCGAGCAATGCTATCTCCATATCCTCTGTAGGATACCCCGAAGGAACTCTGCTTCCTCTCAATTCGGAATCATGGTCCATTAAGTACTGCGCGAAAACACCAGCTTCAGTGCATGCCAAGCTGTTAACAAAAATAATGTTCCTCGTAAAATATGTTTTGAAAAGTTCTATATCCTTTTCATTGACACTTTCACCTCCCAGATTGATCACCCTGAGCTTCGGCAAAACTGTTTCTTGTGTCAGATGAATTGTGACGTGACGAAAAAGTGTAGGAACAGAATGATAGATGGTAATCTGCTCGGTGACAAGCCACTCAACAAGCTGCTGTATGCCTTCCTCCTTAACATTGAAAGGATGTAAAGCAGCACCATTAAGCAATGCTGCATATATGTCCACATGAGCCGCACCGACGCCATAAGAAGGTATAAGCGACAGACGGTCTGAATCGCTTATACCTATCTTATTTGTATAACTGAAAATCTGGTGTAGCAGATTGCGGTGCGTGTGTATCACGCCCTTCGGTTGCCCCGTTGATCCAGATGTGTAGAGAATATATGCATATGAATCCGGGCGGATCGGCTGGTTGGGATTTTCATCGGATACGCCCTTCTCTATCTGATCAATATTTAAAACCTGGATTTTGACGCCTGCAATCATGCGTGCCTTCTCAAGGGTCCGATTGTGTGCAATGATCAGACTTACCTGAGCATTCTCCAGCATGAAATGTATCCGGGCAGACGGGTATGATGGGTCTATCGGTATATATATCCTGCCCGATTTTAAAGCGCCGAGCATCGCAGCCATGGCTCCAGCATCATGGCTAAAGAGCAAGGCTACCCGTGCAGTTTCCTCAGAGCATTTTGCTGCAATAGTTCTGGAAATCCTGTTAGCAAGTCTGTTGAGATTCTCATAGGTTAATGTTGAGCTTCTGGTCTTGACGGCAATCCGGTCCCCGTATTCTGCTGCCATCTTTTCGAATCTCAAATGGATTGCCTGTTCTGTCTCTTGTTGAGCAAATCTGTCAGACGAACATCGCAAGCGTACTCTACTGTCCTCAAAAGAATAATGATTCATTTCAAATTCTCATGATTATCAGCAGATGTTGTTCGAGAGCCAATATAGAAAAAACGATTGGTTCTTGGATAACGCTCATATATATTGCAGGTAAAAGGAATCAAGGTTCTTGGGGATATCTATCAATAACCCTCCTTCTCACATCCTGATTAACAAATAGTGCATCACCAAATCGCAGCTGGCCGTTAGTCGCTCTATGCAAGTTATAAAGATCAAACAGTGTATATCCAAACTCACTAAGAAAATTCCATATCTCATACAAAAGTGGCTGTTTCTCGTAGTGGGGTATAAACATAATCTCTGTATATATCACTGATACTGTTTTTCCTTTAAGAGTTTCAGCAGCACCCTTCAATGCCATAAGCTCTCCGCCCTGAATATCCATTTTCAGAATGTCGACCGTATTCACATGATGATTTCGTATGAATTCATCAATCGACGTTACCTCTGCCTGAATCATCGATTTTGTGAATGCCTGTTTCGGCAGATACCTCCTGGAAGTTGTTGCTTCTGGCAGCAGTGAATTCGTTGCATCAATTTCATTTATATACAACATCCTCTCTCCCGGTCCATCCGCAACTGCTAAAGAAATTATTGCCGTGATAGGGTCGTTACAAAACTTCTTCTTCAATGCTTCCGATGAATCCGGGAACGGTTCAAAACAATAGATCACAGATTCAGGGAATCTGGCTCTATACTCTTCAACAGTCTCTCCTCTATGGGCACCTATATCAAAAATAACTGGCTTAGTTATTCCCATGTCACTAAGCAAGATTTTTTGTGCATCGAAGGGATTATTGAAGGGATTATTAACGAACGAAGAAGTTCTCCTGCGTACATCAAATCCAGCTATCTGAAATGCCGATTTTATGAGAGATTTAAGCATATAACAATTATTCCATAATATCTAATCAATAATATCGCTCTTTTTTATTACCTCACATGCGATTGGCCAGATAAAGGCCGTATAACTGACGCACTACTACAGCACGTGCTTCCATGGGAAGAAGATCAGCACCAATACCTTTGCACAGCCATCTTCACACCTCCAAGGCAATCACCTGTACCGGTTTGCAGGCTTTCTCTGCATGCTGAAGATGAGCTGTCCTGCGTGCCGCCAACCGCTAACGCTACTCTATAGATAATGGCAAAGATGCACAGGATTTATGAGAGCCCGCCCTTGACTTCAACGTGAAATCTGCTTAAGGTCGTTCTCATGAGTCACTTAAGGTATATTGACATTTGCACTACTTGGCCCTTGAGGATCCAATAAAATGCAGACATATGCCCCGTTCCCTGAAACCGCTCGCGCCCGATGGGAAGTTCCCGCGGGAATATAGACAGCGGCAGGAGATTTCACATGATTTTCCTTCCCATCAAGAATAAGTTCATATTGAAGCATATCTTTAGGCGCGAGGATTAATCCTATTTCATCGTGAGAGGGATGGCAATGTATTTTGGCATAAGGATCAGGAGGAACGTTAAGATCTTTGATGATATGCACTGCGATGTGGAATGGTGCATTCTCAAGCAAGTTCTTATTTAACAACAGGAATCTTTGGAAAAATTTTTTTCCGCTGTTCAGTTGAGTACCCAGAATTGTCTCATCCAAGTCCTGCGGAAATCCGCGCACTATTTTCGGTTCAGGAATATTCTTCATAATCGTCTCCTTTGGTTGTATCAAAATTTCAAATTTAGCATATTTCATGCCAGAAGGTCATATGACATAACACGTTGCTATTATTGAAGATAATGCCTTATATTTTAGAAATCATGTATCGAAATCATCCCAATTCAGAAGGAAGTGTTTCCATCCGCTACAATAACCGATCATTTCATTGAAAGGCATAGGGAGAGCATTTAGGTTCAACCTTCTCAGAGGATTCTTTTCATTATCGTCTTCTCAGCGGACAATGGCGTATTTGCTATAATGGTACATGTTCTCTTTTGATCCTTGTTCATAGGAAGCGCCCCTCTCGTGGCAGATGAAGATCTTTCGAAACTGAAGATAGAGAAGTCGGAAGCGGTCTTTCGTCCGTCAAGACGGAAGAAGCTCTTTCGTTTTCTGCTTTCCGTGTTTCTTCTTACCCTCGTCGGCCTTTTATACTTCAAGGGGGTCTTTACTCCTCCTGTCAAGGTCGAGGTCATCAGGGTCTCCGAGGTCTATCCTTCTCAGACCTTCACCCTCTTGAACGCCAGCGGCTATGTGGTGGCCCAGCGAAAGGCCGCCGTTGCGTCAAAGATTACGAGCCGCCTCGTCTCCTTGACTGTCGAGGAAGGAAGCGTTGTCAAGGAGGGGCAGGTGATCGCTCGTCTCGAGGGCGATGATGTTATCGCAGCGCGCAATCAGGCAGCAGCCAACCTCAACGTTGCCCTCGCCAGTGTCGATCAGGCAACGGCTGAACTCAACGACGCCACCCTCTCCGTCAACAGGAACAGAGATCTTGTCGGCAAAGGGTACATCTCACAGGCCGACTTTGACGCCTCTGAGGCCCGTTACCAGAAGGCCTTAGCCGGGGTTTCAGGTGCAGAAGCGGCGGTGAAGGCGAACAGAGCGGCACTGAAGAATGCTGAGGTCGCGGTCGAGTATACGCTCATCCGTGCGCCCTTTGACGCCGTGGTCCTCACAAAGAATGCCGATATCGGTGACATCGTCACGCCTCTTGGCGCTGCGGCAAACGCCAAGGCTTCAGTCGTTACCGTTGCAGATATGCATTCCCTTCAGGTAGAAGTCGATGTTTCTGAATCGAATATCGAGCAGGTGAAAGTCGGACAGCCGTGCGAGATACAGCTCGATGCACTGCCTCAGTCGCGCTTCCGGGGTGAGGTCCACATGATAGTACCAACTGCCGATCGCACAAAGGCCACGGTCCTCGTCAAGGTTCGTTTTCTCGACATTGACAAGGAAACCCGGATACTTCCGGAGATGAGCGCAAAAGTCGCCTTCCTCGCGAGGAAAGTGACAGCCGAGGAGCAGAGGCCGCGCATCGCCCTGAATCCTGCTCTCATTCTTACACGCAACAGCAGGAACTTCGTCTTCCTCGTCAGGGAGGACACAGCCATAGAGACTCCCGTAACGCTCGGATCGAAGCTCGGTGATCTCGTCGAGGTCGTTGAAGGCCTTAAGACAGGGGACAGGATTGTAGCAAAACCCCTTGCCGGGCTGAGGCAGGGTGAGAAGATCAAGATCGGAGAACAATAGTGCTTATGACAAGAAAATCCCTTGTTGAGATAAAGCATCTGAACAAGTCCTACCGCCGGGGCAGCCAGACTATCTCGGTTCTGACGGACATAACCTTCGACATCGAGGACGGTGAGTTCTTGGCTTTGATGGGACCCTCTGGCTCGGGCAAGAGCACGCTCCTCAATCTCATCGCCGGCATCGACAAGCCGGACTCAGGGACAATCAGCGTGGGCGGCATCGACATAACTGCGCTGAACGAGACTGAACTTGCCCACTGGCGCGCGGCCAATGTAGGCTTCATTTTCCAATTTTACAACCTCATGCCGGTGCTAACTGCCTTCGAGAATGTAGAATTGCCTTTGCTCCTCACGGGGCTTTCGAGAAAAGAGCGGAAGAGGCATGTGGAGATGGCCTTGCAGGTGGTGAATCTTTCCGACCGTATAGACCATTATCCCTCACAGCTCTCCGGCGGCCAGCAGCAGCGCGTTGCGATAGCCCGTGCCATTGTTCCTGACCCGACAATCCTTGTGGCCGATGAGCCGACAGGAGATCTCGACAGGGTGTCGGCCCAGGATATCCTGGAACTTATGGAGCGTCTCGTTCATGAACTTGGCAAGACGATTATTATGGTGACCCATGATCCCCGCGCAGCCGAAAAGGCCCATGTCGTCAGGCACCTCGAGAAAGGTATCCTCAATGCAGTTCCTGAAGCTCCTCATTAAGAACGCTTTCCGTCATAAACTCCGCACATCTCTGACCATTCTCGGCATCACCATTGCGATCCTCGCCTTCGGCCTCCTGCGCACGGTTGTACGAGCCTGGTACGCTGGCGTTGAGGCATCTTCAGCAACACGTCTCATAACAAGGAATTCCGTATCCCTTGTCTTTTTCCTGCCCCTCTCCTACAAAGAGAAGATCCGCCAGATAGCGGGCGTGAAAGATGTCTCCTATGGCTACTGGTTCGGAGGTATCTACATTTCTGAGAAAAATTTCATCCCGAGTTTTGCTTATGAGGCGAAAAGTCTTCTCGAGCTCTATCCCGAATTCGTCCTGCCGGAAAAAGAGAAGAGCGACTTCCTCCGTGACAGAAAGGGATTCATTGCAGGCCGGAAGTTAGTCGAAAAATTCGGCTGGAAAATAGGGGATATTGTCACCCTCAAAGGGACCATATTCCCGGGCAATTGGGATTTTGTCCTGCGAGGCATCTACAAGGGCAGGGACAGGAGCACTGACGAGACACAGTTTATTTTCCACTGGGACTATCTGAACGAATCGCTGAAAAAGACCGCTCCCCACCGCGCCGACCAGGTCGGATGGTATGTGGTTGGTGTGACCAGCCCCGACATCGCCTCCGATGTTGCAGTCGCCATCGATAAGATGTTCAAGAACTCCCTTGCCGAGACCATGACTGAGACGGAGAGGGCTTTCCAGCTGAGTTTCGTATCGATGACAGAGGCAATTGTCATTGCCATACAGTTGGTCTCCTTTGTGGTGATTATCATCATTATGGCGGTCATGGCAAACACTATGGCTATGACCGCACGGGAACGCATCGGTGAGTATGCCATCATGAAGACCCTCGGCTTCGGCGGCTGGCACATCGCAGGCCTCATCTTTGGCGAATCTCTTGTCATTGCGTCTCTCGGATGCAGCCTCGGCATTGCCCTCACTTTCCCTGTCGCCGAGGCCTTCGGAAGGGAGATGGGAACATTCTTTCCTGTCTTTACCGTTTCGCAGGACACGCTCTCCATGGACGTGGCGGCTTCTTTCCTCGTTGGCGTGGTAGCTGCGCTCTTTCCCGCCTGGCGCGCAATAAGGCTCAGAATTGCTGACGGACTGAGGAGGATCGGATAGATGGGCATTCCCCTTTCATACAGCTTCAGGAACCTGCTGACCAGAAGACTGACAACCGCACTGACTGCGGGCGGAATGGCCCTCGTTGTCTTTGTCTTCTCTGCTGTATTGATGCTTGCCGAAGGACTTCGTAAAACCCTCGTTGAGACAGGCTCCTATGACAACGTGGTAGTCATCAGGCGCGCATCGGCCTCTGAAATGCAGAGCGGCATTGACCGTGCAGCAGCTGCAATCGTGGAGACGGAACCCGAAGTAGCCGCAGGAGAAGGCGGCAGACCCTTTCTCTCAAAGGAAGTCGTTGTCCTCATAAACCTCCCGAAACGGCAGACCGAAAAACCATCGAATGTGACGATCAGAGGAATCGGTCAATATTCGTTCGCGCTGAGACCCCAGGTTAAACTCATCGAGGGGCGTATGCCAAAACCAGGCTCGTCGGAGATCATCGCCGGTGAGAGCGTTGCAAAGAGATTTAGAGGCGCAGGCATCGGTGAGCATCTCCGCTTCGGCATGAGAGATTGGATCGTCGTAGGAGTCTTTGCGGCTGGGAAGACTGCCTACAGCTCGGAGATATGGGGAGATTCTGACCAGCTCATGCAGGCCTTCCGACGTCGCGTCTATTCCTCCGTTCTCTTTAAGCTTCGAGATTCCTCCGGGTTTCAAAAGGTAAAGGAACGTATCGAGGCCGACCCCCGCCTCACCCTTGAGGCAAAACGTGAAACAACCTATTATTCCGACCAGTCGGAAGTCATGGCAAAGTTTCTCAGGATCCTCGGCCTGTCGCTGACCGTCATCTTCTCACTCGGTGCGATAATCGGCGCCATGATTACCATGTATGCGGCTGTGGCGAATCGCATCGGCGAGATTGGCACACTCCGTGCTATCGGCTTTCGGAGGAGGGATGTCCTCGCCGCATTTATTATAGAGTCTCTGCTCCTCGGACTTGTAGGAGGTTGCCTGGGGCTGTTCCTCTCCTCCTTCTTACAACTCTATACGATCTCGACGGTGAACTGGCAGACCTTCTCAGAACTCGCCTTTTCCTTCAGTCTCACAGGAGAGATTATTTGGGAATCACTCCTTTTCTCTCTCCTCATGGGTCTTATCGGCGGAGTACTGCCTGCAGTGAGGGCCTCACGCATGAATATCGTCAATGCCTTGAGGGCAAGTTAGACGTCTCTCACAGCGTTCTCTCTGTTATCGGGAAAATGAAGCGTTAGAACGTCAGACTCTGCCGTTCAAGGAGCATTTGCGCATATATAGAACTTGACATCGAAGTCCTCGATAAGGGTCTTCATGAGACTCCTGAATCGGAGAAAATTGATCCTTTTTCCGCCAAATGAGGGTCTCTGCGGCAGGAGATTTCGGATGACGTAGTGACTTGATGTGACCCCGCCATTTCTCTCGGTCCCATGCCTCCTCTTGATGGAAGTGACCAGGCCTAAAGGATTTCCCGAAAGAGGCGATAAGAATGTATAGAGAGACCTCAAAGGAGTGGACAGATGAAACGATGTGGTGATTGTGTTTATTACCTTTCTTTCAAATGTGATGGGTATAATTGCGGCTATCTCATCAGAATGGTGAAGAAAGACGGCACCGCCTGTTTGTATTTCAGATCCCGCGATGTCAGTGAAGAAGAATCATGACATTACAGGAGAAGGTAACGTCATCCATTTTAGCATGCATGTATCGGTTGGAGGAAGATCTCGGCGGCCCTTCGCCGGGAAAACCGGAAAGAGCCCCTGCCCGCCGAGAATTGAAGGCTCCGACCTTGAGTGATTCGGGGCAAGACCGACCCATAAACTCTTAAACTCACCACTTGATCAATGCAGACGCCCAGGTGAGACCACCGCCGAAGGCCTCAAGGAGGATATAATCGCCGTCTCTCACCCTGCCCGCCCGTACAGCCTCATCGAGGGCTATCGGTATCGATGCGGCAGATGTGTTGCCATAGCGCTCGAGATTCACGAGCACTCGTTCCATGGGGAGGCCCAATCTCTTTGCCGTTGCCTGAATGATCCTCAGATTGGCCTGATGGGGGATAAGGAGAGAAAGCTGAGAAGGCTTCAGCTTGTTTTCTTCAAGGCTTTCGACAACAAGGCTTTCGAGTGTCCTGACAGCGACCTTGAATGTCTCGTTGCCCTTCATCTTAATGAAGTGCTGTCTCTTTCTTACGGTCTCTTTGGAGACGGGAAGTTTCGATCCACCGGCAGGGGTATGGAGGAGTTCCCACATGCTGCCATCAGAATGGATCTTCGTTGAGATGATTCCACGATCTTCCCCTGTTGCTTCGAGGACTGCTGCTCCTGCACCATCACCGAATAAGACACAGGTAGTCCTGTCCTGCCAGTCCGTGACCTTCGAGAGCACCTCAGAGCCGACGACGAGAACCTTCTTGTACATCCCGCTCTTTATATACGCATCGGCAACTGAGAGTCCATAGACAAAGCCTGAACAGGCAGCAAGCACATCAAAAGCAGCGGCCCTCCTGGCATCGAGTCTGTCCTGGAGAAAACATGCGGTTGAAGGCAGCGGCATATCGCCGGTGATCGTCGCAACAATGATAAGATCGAGGTCCTTAGCCTTCAGGCCGGCAGCCTTCAAGGCAGCCTTTGATGCTCCGTATGCAAAATCAGAGGCAGCCTGGTTCTCCGCTGCAACTCTCCGCTCCCTTATCCCCGTTCTTTCAATGATCCATTCATCCGTCGTATCGACCATCTTCTCGATATCGGCATTTGTCACAACCTTTTCCGGAACAGAAGAGCCTGTCCCTGTTATCCTTGACTTCATCAGCGATGTTCCCCGGTCCCGGCGCTCGATGCCAACCTGGCGGACTGCGCCTGATTGATCTCTTCCGCTATGGTCTCGTATCCCTTCTTCCTCGAAAATTCTGCTGCAACCTTTAGTGCATTCCTGATTGCCTTGGCAGAGGACCTTCCGTGGCTTATGATGCAGGTACCGTTTATGCCGAGGAGGGGAGCACCGCCGTATTCAGCGTAATCCGTCTTCCTCTTGAAATTTCTCAGCGCAGGCTTCAACAGGAGATACCCTATCCTTCCAGCGGCCACATCGGCTATCTCCCGCCTGAGCATTCTGAGAATAGCGTCTGCAAGTCCCTCACTCGTCTTCAGCACGATGTTACCGACAAAACCGTCGCAGACAATGACATCGGCATTGCCGAAAAAGATATCTTTGCCCTCGATGTTTCCGATAAACCGTATTCCCGACTCTCTTATGAGTTTGAAGGCCTCCTTGGTGACGATATTCCCCTTTGTTTCCTCTTCCCCGATGCTCAGGAGCGCAATCTTCGGTTCAGGGTTGCTAAACATCGTCTTGCAGTAGGCGTCACCCATAAGGGCGAACTGAAGAAGGTTCTCTGCACTGCAATCGACATTTGCGCCGACATCGAGCAAAACGATCGGCCCTTTCAATGTCGGCATGATGGTGGCAATGGCAGGCCGGTCGACGCCTTCAGACGTGCCGAGCATGAGGAGGGATATCGCCATAGCCACGCCGGAGTGGCCTGCGCTCACAACAGCATCTGCCTCCCCGTTCTTTACAAGCTCAACAGCCCGCCTTATGGAAGAATCCTTTTTCTTCCTGAGACCGGTGAGCGCCGGTTCGTCCATCCCGACGATCTGGGAGGCATGCCTTATCTCGATTCTCTGTGAAGGAAATCTCTTGTCCGAAAGCTTTTCCTTTAACGAGGGTTCATCACCGACGAGAATGAGATCAATGTCGTCACTCTCATTGACTGTTTCTACTGCACCTTCGACAGTAACGGCAGGGGCGAAATCGCCCCCCATTGCATCTAAGGCTACCCTCATTCCTTTTCGAGCATTTCAAGTATCTTGCGACCGTTATAGGAACCACAGCTCGCACATACCCTGTGGGCTTCCTTTGGTTGCTTGCATTCGGGACAGGCGCTGAGATTCGGCATCTGGCCCTTCCAGTTGGCCCTTCTCTTATCTCTCCTCGTCCTCGTATGTCTGTGTGTCGGATTCGCCATCTCTACTCCTTTCCTTTATCCAAGAGTGTTCTTAGTATCGCAAATCGCGGATCCGTCTCCTTCTGCCTGCAACTGCAGGTGTCAGCGCTAAGCTCTGTTCCACAGAACGGACAGAATCCCTTGCAGGTCTCGCTGCAGAGAGGCTTTATCGGAATGCTCAGGATGATCTGTTCTTTCACGAGTTCCTGGACATCCAACTCATCACCCTCGTAGAAGCCCATGTCCAGTTCGTCGTCCTTTATCTCATGTCTCTCTTCACCCTTGAGTTCTTCCGTGGGATGGTAAACGACATTCACATCCAGGTCCGTCTCCTGAGAAAAAGGCTTGAGGCATCTGCTGCATTCAAGTCCGACGCTGGCCTTCACCGTTCCCTTGACAAAAACCTCGGTACGAAACTTCTCGATATGGAGCGATGCCCTTGCAGGCGAGAGAAGCTTGAAAGGACCGGCCTCAAAGGCCTCCGAGAACTCTAGGTCAAGCCCCTCATCCGTTATGTCCGATAACAAAATCTTCATTGTGAAAGATCGCTTCTGAAATCCCGGCAACCGAACCCTGTATCACCGCTGGATTCTCTGGGACATGGCTGACGTTTCTTGAAGACCTCTCCATCGATCGCACTGAATTATAACAGACTGTTCCGGATGATTGTCAAACTTCCCTGGCCCTCTCCTTGGGCTGAAGTTCGATAACATTCGAGCCTTCCTTCTGCATCGTGGAGTGGCCCTGCAGCGATCCGCCTTCGATCACCGTGAGCTTCACCGTACTGATATCCCCGATAATCACCCCCTTTGGCTTGATCTCCAGGATCTCACGGGCAAGAATGGAACCCTCGATCTTGCCGCCCGCGATGACGCCCCGCGCTGTTACGTTTCCTTTCAGGCTTGCCTTCTCTCCCAGGATAAGCCAGTCTGCATCCACGTTGCCTTCAAGAGACCCGTCTATCCTGAGCGTCCCTTTGGTCTTCACGTCACCTTGAAAATGACTGTTGGCTCCGATAAAGGACTCAAGTTTTTCGGTATTCCGTGAAAACATAATTATTTCCTCCCGTCGATAAAGGGGTTCGGATTTACGTGCTTCCCGTCCTTCCAGATCTCGTAATGAGAATGGGGACCGGTTGTGTTTCCTGTTGATCCTGAATAGGCGACGATGTCGCCCCTTTTCACGCGCTGGCCGACAACGACGGCGTTCTTACTATTATGGGCATAGAATGTGGAGAAGCCGAAACCATGCTCCAATCCTACGAGGTTTCCGCTGCCGCCGTTCCACCCGGAATAGCTCACCACGCCGTCAGCTGTCGCACGTATGGGGGTTCCAGGAGGAACGGAGATGTCTATGCCTGAATGGAACTCATCTCCACCGTGAAGAGGGTGTTCTCGAATGCCATAAGGAGAGGTAATATCCCCTATTGCAGGCCATCCCCTGGGAGTCGCTCGGTAAATGTCTTTCTGCTGTCTAAGGTACTCTCTGATTTCCGAGACAGTCTCGACACTGTTCCTGATCTGATCTCCCAAAGCATTCGTATCGATGGAGCCGCTGTCTGAGCCATGGAGGTTTTCGAGGATCCTTTCCTTGCTCCCTAATGAGAAGAGGCGTCTGAAATCGGATTCAGCCCTCTTCAGCCCTTCTATCGTCGTCCTCAATTCCACGAACTGCCCCGAGTAATAACTAAGTCTGTCCTTCATGTCCCGGTATTCCATGGCGTTCACAGCGACAGAAAACACATACGCTGTGCCGACCATCCACATGAGGACAGAAAAAATGATTCCGATGGAGGGTATTTTCAGATTAAAAGGCTTGGAGTTGCTGTGCGGTATAAGCATGATGGTAACGGGAGTGAAGGCCTTTTTCACGAGACGTCGCAATTTACTCATAGATTACCTCCTTTACTCCTTTCACGATGCTGCCTATGACATAGGAATCAAAGCCCTTCTCCTTGAGGATCGAAACCGCGCGGCCGGATTGATCCTCGGGAACTGCCACAATGTATCCAATCCCCATATTGAATGTCCTTCTCATGTCGTCAACAGGGACGTGCCCCATCTCCTCGATCATCCTGAAGATCGGTGGTTCGGGCCATGAGCCTTTCCTGATCACCGCTCCAACTTCTTCAGGGAAGATCCGCGGAAGATTGCCCGGTATGCCTCCTCCGGTGATATGAGCCATACCTTTGACAGTCACCTTATCCTTGAGCCCATGAAAGGCTCTCACATAAATCCTTGTCGGCTTCAGGAGTTCTTCTCCAATGGTCGTTCCGAGCTCAGGCGTGTGGGCAGATATGTCCATCCTCGCAACATCGAAGAAGACCCTCCGTGCCAGTGAATACCCGTTGCTGTGGAGGCCGCTGGAGGCAAGACCGATGAGGGAGTCTCCCGATCGTATTGCTGAGCCGTTGATGAGGTGGCTTTTATCTACAACTCCGACGGCGAAGCCCGAAAGGTCATATTCACCGTCACCATAGAAGTCCGGCATCTCCGCGGTCTCACCGCCCACAAGGGCGCATCCCGCCTCTTTGCATCCATCAACGATGCCCTCGATGACCATCGCCGCCTTTTCCGGCAAAAGCTTACCCGTGGCAAAATAGTCGAGAAAAAAGAGCGGTTCAGCACCACTGGTGAGGATATCATTGACGCACATGGCAACGAGGTCCACACCGACAGTATTATGCCTGTCCATCATAAAGGCGACCTTCAATTTTGTGCCGACGCCATCGGTCCCGCTAACGAGGATCGGTTCACGGTATTTCCTTATATCCAGCTTGAAAAGAGCGCCGAAAGAACCGATGTCCGTCATGACACCTTCCCTGAATGTCTCTCTGACAAGCGGAGAGATCATGCCCACAAACCTCTCTCCCTCGTCAATATCGACGCCAGCCCTCTTGTACGTGAGTTGTTCCATTGCCTATATGGTTGGGGGGATTAAGGTTGATATTTTGCACAAATGGGCCCAAAAGTGCAAG
>DASRZP010000106.1 GCA_035686305.1 Thermodesulfovibrionales bacterium
GCGGCAGGCTCTTTGTATTTCTTGCCCGGATTCTTTTCTTCCCACTTCTTCTTCCGCTCGGCGAGGATGCGTTTTAAAAGGTGTTCTCCTCTTTCGACGTTGGGATGTGCCTTGCGCCATTCTTCTGTCAGCTTCCCCTCAACAGCGGCCTTAAGGACAGCGGCTTTGTAGCGTTTGAGATTTCCCTTGACGCGCTTGAGCCCCGTCACCGCCTCGTCCAAGCGGGAGAATTGCTTTTCGATTTCGGCGACGATGAGAGGTTGCTGCTTTTTAGGCGCTACTGGAATGGGAAGCTTTCTTATGATACCAAGATTTACTCTAGGCCTTGTTGTGCCTTTAATATGTTTCTCAAACTGTCGTGCTATAAATGGGGAGTTAATGGCATATGTCAAGTAACGCTTATCCATTCCATTGGTTGTTCTAACCCGCACAATATCCGCGACAATGATTCCGTGTGGAATAGTTTCGGGAACGATGCAGGCCTTTCCTAATGGGTCGCCCAGTTTGGTGATCAGGATATCACCTGAATGGAAACTATGCCTACTAAGCATCTCTGCTTTCTTTTTTGATATGAACTTGATGTTCTTGTGAATAAACTCGTTTCGATTAATGTTCTGTAGACGTGCGACAGGCACACCCTCGTCTAAATATTCTGAAGCCTTAAGATTTGACCCAAATGGGCCGTCGACAATGTCACGCTTAGGCACGCTTATCAAATCTTCTAAGGAGTGCCATTTCCAATCAGAGGGTAGCTGATATAATTCATCAAAATCGATTTCTGCGTTTCTCATGCCGCAAGCACTCCATTCAACTCTTCAATAATCTTATTCAACTCATTCCCAAAGACCTGATGCACCTTCCCCAATCCGCCCTGCTGCGCAAAAGGCGCAAGGTCAAAATCATCCGTCTCGATACTCAAATTCGCGGCGATGTGGTCGCGGATCATTTCGAGCCAGCAGCGCTGCTCGTCAGTGAATTTCTTGCCCTGATTCTCCTGCTGTGCCATCCATGCGCTGAAGTTGACCTGAACTTTCTCAGGAAAAGGCACAAGCTCATTCTCCTGATGCATGGCAAAGCGGACAAGCGAGACGAGGTCTGTCAGGATATGCGGGGCGCTGGCGCCGCGGACCTTTGACTTTTCGAGCGAAGCATAAGCGTTCCAGAGGTTATCTACCTTCCAGAAGTAGGGCGGCTTTTCGATGAGTCCTGCAAGCTCCTTCACCTGCTCATACTTCAATCTTGTCTTATAGGGTTTGCTGTAAAGAATCTGTAACGCCGTTATCTCGTCTTTATGCTCTTTGATGAACTGCTCGAAGGACTGGACCATTCCCTTTGCCTTCTCCAGTGCCTCCTTGCTGAAGCCTGCGGCCTTAATCTCGTCAGTGCTGACTGTATCGATGGTCTGCTCTGTCTTCTTATAAATCTCAAGTATCTTTTCCCTGACTTTAGGGTTATGCAGGGGCTTCACCGCACTCTTGATCAGCTTTTCAGCAGCTTTTTTTATCTGCTCCTCTGTCAGTTCGCCTGTCCCGCCTGCCTCGCTTTGCTCGGCGCGGGCAAGCTCAATATGTCGGTCAGGATCGAGGGACTGCACAAGAACGCTCGTCAGTTCTTTGAGTCCCTTGCCATCGGCAAGTTTCCTTATTTCTGCATTGTCCTCTTTTGTGATTCTGCGCTCAAGCCGTGCAAACCGCGCGACAATTGATGAAATGACATCAGTATCAATGCTGCCGAGGGCAACAGCCTGGAGGAGCTTTTCGAGAGAAACTGTCCGCTGCCGGTCCATGGGCCGGGAATCTGTCTTCGCAGCCTCGCAGACGCCCACCGCATCCACAATCACAAAGTGGTCCTTGGATTTTGCATCAGGAGTGACGGACTGAAGGTCTGTCTCACTAATCACTCGCACGCCCCGGCCCTTCATCTGCTCAAAGTAGGCGCGGGACTGGACCTGTCTCATGAAGAAGACGATTTCGAGGGGCTTGATGTCTGTGCCTGTTGCGATCATGTCCACAGTAACGGCAATGCGCGGGAAATAGCTGTTTCTGAATTCAGCGATAAGCTCGTCCGTCTTCTTTCCTGTGGTCTTGTAGGTGATCTTCTGGCAGAACTCGTTGCCCTTGTTGAACTCCTCCCGCACGATCTTCACGATGTCTTCTGCATGGGAGTCGTCCTTTGCATAAATGAGGGTCTTCGGCACCTCTGTCCTGCCTGGGAATATTTCGGTAAAGAGCTTGTCCCTGAAGGCCCGGACAATGGTACGTATCTGTGGGGGCACGACAACGTCCCGGTCGAGCTGCTCGGCAGTGTAGGTAAAGTCCTCATCCAGCTTTTCCCAGCGGACAATTCGGGTCTCGCGGTCGCGCTTGTCCACAATATAACCCGCGTCCACCTTTGAGCCTCCTTCTGTGATCTCTGTGCGTATCTCGTAGACATCGTAATTCACATTCACGCCGTCGGCAACCGCCTGCTCATGGGGATACTCCATCACAAGGTTCTGGTTGAAGAAGCCGAAGGTCTGCTTGTTCGGCGTTGCGGTGAGGCCGATGAGAAAGGCGTCGAAGTATTCGAGCACCTGCCGCCAGAGGTTATAGATGGAGCGGTGGCATTCATCGGTAATGATCACATCAAAGGTCTCGATGGGCACCTGGGGATTATATTCTATGGGCGGCGGCTCCTTGTAAACCGTCTCAAGACCGGCCACTGTATGTTCATCATCCTCTTCGGAAAGCTCTTCTCCTTTGAGAATCGAATAGAGCCGCTGGATTGTGCAGATGCAGACACGGGCGGTCCTGTCTATCTTGTTCGAAGTGAGCTGCTGGACAATGTATTCTTCTGTGAACTTGTAAGGGTTGTAGGGTGACCGGTACTGCTGGAACTCCTTGAGTGTCTGGCGTCCGAGATTTGCCCTGTCCACAAGGAACAGGACACGCTTTGCCTCTCCGAAGCGGAGCAGTCGGTAGATGAAGGTGACGGCAGTGAAGGTTTTGCCCGAGCCGGTCGCCATCTGGACAACAGCGCGGGGCTTGTTATCGCTCATCGATTTCTCAAGGTTCGTGAGCGCCTTTATCTGGGCAGGCCAGAGACCTTCCTCAATAAGATTCGGCATCTTGCGGAGGCGTGAGCGCAGAGTGGAAGGGGGCCAATAAATTTCTGCGATCTCGGCTGCCTTATCGAGCGATACTTCTCCTGAATAGGTGAGCCACTCATGGAACGTTTCAGGACGATGGAAAGAGAAGACCTGTCTTGATCGGGCGTCGGGTTCAAGATAGCTGGTGAACCTCGTCTCAAGCCCGGTTGATTCATAACAGAAGGGCAGTGGCCGATGCCAGGCAGGGAGAATATCAGGGAGGCCTTTTTTGTATTTGTCGGACTGGACCTCAACGCCGGTGAGGGTTTCGCCCTCTTTCTTGGCCTCTATTATACCGGCTGCCTTGCCGTCAATATAGAAGAGATAATCAGCGATGCCGTGTTTTGCTTTTAAGGGAAAATTTCTGATAACAACGCCGGGGTGTGCATGGATATTTGCTTCCTTATAATCACAGACATGCCAGCCCGCATTTGTCAGCATCCTGTCAATCTCTTCACGGGCTTTGTCTTCAGGAGTTCTCGCCATCTCCCTCCCTTATTTTTCTTTAGATATTAGTATGTTTCCGCAGTATTTTGCAACCGCGGAAAGCTATGGAAGCAGGCTTCCGGAATGTGGCCTGAAAAGAGTTCTGGTTATATCATGCAGCTTGGACAAGATGTTCTGGAGCGTTTGTTACTGTGATCAGGCATTCCGTTGCTTAATCCGAAATGTCTTTTGGGGACGCGACAGGCCCTCCTGGTGCGCACATTATTGAAGAAAGGCCGTCTTTGTGTGGCGAGGCTTCATCTGTTTCAAGGCAGAAAAAGAGGGCGGTTGGAGATTTCTCCAACCGCCCTCTTTGAAACTGAATCGCTTCCTGGACGACTTCTCTTAGTACATCCCTTCCATGCCGCCGCCGGGCATCGGAGGCATCTTCTTCTCCTCTTCAGGGAGTTCCGAGACCATTACCGATGTCGTAAGCATCAGGGAAGCGACGGAGGACGCATTCTGGAGGGCCGTTCTTGTAACCTTTGTGGGGTCGATGATCCCCGCCTTCATCATGTCGACATACTCTTCGTTCTGGGCATCAAAGCCGTAGTTCGCATCCTTCGATGCCTTAACCTTCTCGACGATGACGGATCCCTCAAGACCTGCGTTGTTAACGATCTGGCGGATCGGCTCTTCGAGGGCCTTCATAACGATGCCGACGCCGATCTTCTGATCATGGTTGTCGAGCTTAAGGTTCTTCAATGAAGAGATGCACCTGAGGAGCGCGACGCCGCCTCCAGGCACAATGCCTTCTTCGACAGCAGCCCTGGTTGCGTGAAGGGCGTCTTCGACCCGTGCCTTCTTCTCCTTCATCTCCGTCTCAGTGGCTGCCCCCACATTGATCACCGCAACTCCCCCGACGATCTTAGCAAGGCGCTCCTGAAGCTTCTCACGGTCATAGTCGGAGGTCGTCTCTTCGATCTGTGCCTTTATCTGCTTTACCCTGCCCTGGATCTTTGCAGCATCACCGGCGCCTTCAACGATCGTTGTATTCTCCTTATCAACGGTGATCTTCTTTGCCCTTCCGAGGTCGGTGATCTTTACGCTCTCAAGCTTGATGCCGAGGTCCTCGGAGATCATCGTGCCGCCCGTGAGGATTGCGATATCTTCGAGCATTGCCTTCCTCCTGTCTCCAAAGCCCGGCGCCTTGACAGCGCAAACCTGGAGGGTGCCACGAAGCTTGTTGACGACGAGCGTCGCAAGGGCCTCACCCTCAACGTCCTCAGCGAGGATGAGAAGGGGCTTGCCCATCTTCGCGGTCTGCTCAAGGATAGGAAGAAGATCCTTCATGTTCGATATCTTCTTCTCATTAATGAGAATAAATGCATCTTCGAGATTGCACTCCATCCTGTCAGGATCCGTTATGAAATAGGGAGAGATGTAGCCTCGGTCGAATTGCATTCCTTCGACAACATCGAGTGTTGTAGCCATGCTCTTTGCCTCTTCCACGGTAATAACCCCGTCTTTTCCGACCTTATCCATCGCCTCAGCGATAAGCTCCCCGATTGACGGATCGTTATTGGCCGAGATCGTACCGACCTGGGCGATCTCTTTCTTGTCTGCCACCGGCTTGCTCAGTTTCTTGAGGTCTTCAAGGACAATCTCGACAGCCTTCTCGATTCCCCTTTTCAGATCCATGGGGTTTCCGCCTGCCACAACGTTCTTTATCCCTTCCCGGTAAATGGCATGGGCCAGGACCGTTGCCGTCGTCGTCCCATCACCGGCCACGTCCGACGTCTTGGACGCCACTTCCCTCACAAGCTGTGCACCCATGTTCTCCCACGGGTCCTTCAGCTCTATCTCTTTTGCAACGGTAACCCCGTCCTTTGTGATGGTCGGCGCCCCATACTTCTTGTCCAGGATCGCGTTTCTTCCCTTCGGGCCGAGGGTTGCCTTGACGGCTTTCGTCAAGAGGGTGACTCCGCTCAGTATCCCTCTCTGTGCCTCTTCGTCAAAAATCAGTTGTTTAGCCATGAGTAACCTCCTTTATTGCTCTACGATTCCTAAGATATCTTCTTCCCTGATGATCAGGTACTCAACATTATCCATCGTGACCTTGGAGCCCGAGTACTTGTCGAAGAGCACCACATCTCCGACCTTGACAGACATCGGCTGGAGCTTCCCATCATCCGTAACTCTGCCGGGGCCTACTGAAACAACCTCACCCTTCTGAGGCTTCTCTTTGGCTGAGTCCGGGATGTAAAGCCCCCCAGCGGTCTTTTCTGCCTCTTCGGTGTATTTCACCAACACCCTGTCTCTCAACGGCTTGAACTTCATAACCTTTTCTCCTTTCTCAAGAAATTTATTAGCACTCATCCTCAATGAGTGCTAATATAATTTTTTGATAGCGCCGTTGGCAAGTGCCCATTACAGCAGAAATAGACTGAAAAATAAGAATACTACGAGATATTTTCAAATTGCTCTTTTTTTATGAGAATTACGAAGACTAACTCAATTCTCTTCGTTTCTTCTCTATAAAATTATCTATGGCCTCATTGAAAAAGTCACCGGTCCGTCTTATTTCAGCCGATATCCTGGCCTCATAGAGCTTCAATCCCTCCTTCAGATCGGATGCAAAGGCTGTGTGGAAGGTCCCGTTTTTTATCGCCTCATCTACCTTAGAGCGGTTATAGAGATAGATGTCGGCCACTATGGTCCGTGCGAGACGTCGTGCCTTTTCTACCATCTCATTCGGTTTTTTGCGGTCTGATTCGCCGACAGCAGTCGTTACGACCTTTTCTTCTGTTGGCCCTTTCTCAGGAACCTTTGAGGCCGGGACTCTTTCCTCAGTTCCGCCCCGCATTCTTTCCCTTCCGACGCGTTCCTCAACTTTCTCCGGCGTTATTCCTCTCAGAGAATCGATCTGTTCGATAAGGGAATCCTCGAGTTCGTGCTCCTCGATATACCCGTCGGCGCCATGAAGGGAGAGGGGTTCCCTGCGGTATCTGTCCTTATCGTAGAGAGAGGCGACGAGGATACTCTTCATGTCCCTTGTCTCCGGTCTTTTCTTCAGTCTCGAACCGACTTCGAACCCATAGATCTTGGGAAGGGAAACACTGAGGACGGCAAGGAACGGCAGTTCGCGCGTGGCATGTACCATTGCTTCTATTCCGTCTGCTGCGGTAATGACTCTAAAGTCCCTTGCCTCAAGGATCGCTTTTGCCCTCTCACGCACGGTGACATCCTCATGGGCGACGAGGACCTTAAGTGGATCGAGTGGCCTTGCCTGAGAAACGGCTTTCTTCACGAGGAGCACTGTGCTGCACTTCGGGCATTTGAAAGGCGTGCCCTGAGGGGATAGCTTCTCGTCTCCAACCTTGAGCTTCACCTTGCATTTCGGACAGATGACTACCATCGCCTCAATCTCCTTCTTTGCAGCCACAGTTTTATCGTCAACAATCCAAAGAGAAAACCACCGAGATGTGCGAACCAGGCTATCCCGCCCTGACCCGCAAGCCCTTTGGTAACGAGACCGTTGATAAGCTGTATAATAGCCCAAAAACCGATAACAATCAAGGCCGGGATTTTTACCACTTGCCAGAAGAATCCGAAGAAGAGAAGGGTATAGACTTGGGCTCCGGGGAACAAGAGGAGGTAGGCTCCGAGGACGGCCGATACCGCTCCGCTCGCGCCTATCATCGGTATGCGGGAATGTGGTTCGGTGAAAGCATGGGAGTAGGCAGCTATGACACCCGCAAGCAGATAGAATGCCAGAAATCTCAGATGTCCCATGCTGTCTTCGATGTTGTCACCAAAGATCCAGAGATAAAGCATATTGCCGCCGAGATGAAGAAGCCCGCCATGGAGAAACATCGAGGAAAAGATGGTAGCGATAGGGCTCACGGGCTGACTCCTTTCGAGGGTGATCAGATTGTGAGGTATCGCACCGTAAGAAAAGGCGAAGGTCTCTCCTCCGGAAGGAGATACTAATCCCCACAGGTAGGCGGCGACATTGAGGACGATGATCCCGATGGTAACCAAGGGGAGCGTAGCCGTGGGATTGTCGTCCTTGAAAGGGATCACCCGACTTCACCCCAGCCCCTATCCCTGCCTACCCGATTCATCTTTTTTTCTTTACGCTTTTTCTATCCTCACCGTATCCGTTGGAGCTTCCCCGTTCGCGGCGGGATGGGTCAGTGCATTCACATTTGCGTGAGGGAAATGCGTCGGTGCAAAGAGCGTCCCTTCGGGCATCTCATCAGACAGCATCGCCTTGAGATATACCTCGCCCCTTCTCGACGTGACCCTTACATACCCTTCATCGTGAATCTTATGCTCCTTCGCATCTCTCGGGTTGATTTCAAGATAGGCGTCTGAGACAACGGAACCGAGGTTCTTCGAAAGTACGGAGAGGGCTCCGGAATGCTGCAACAGATTTGACGTAATAAGGAGCAGGGGATATTCTCTGTCCGGTTTCTCAGACAACACGTGCGTAACGGGGTGGAATGAGGGTCTTCCTTCATGAGAAGCAGCGGTAATCACCATATCCATAATGGACGCCCTGATTTCGGCAAGGTCCTTGAGACCGACGTCCCGATTCATGGTTCTCGCCAGGTTTCTGAATACCTTCCAGTCGGGGATGGACTGTCCTGTCTCGGCCAGAAGCTTCGGGACATTCTGGATATCGCCTGTGGCAGCCATGAATGTCCCCTCTTTCTCACCCCAGCTGCTGGCAGGAAGGACAACGTCAGCAAGCTTCGCCGTATCTGTCATGATGATGTCCTGCACGATGAGCAGTTCCAGCTCCTTTAAGGCTCTTGTGACTGTCGAGACATCTTTAAAGGTAACGAGAGGGTTTTCTCCCATTATGTAGAGTGCCTTGACAGCTCCAGGCTTGTAAAGCATCTCAGAGGCGTCTTTTCCTCCCGAATGAGGTCTGACCCCGACCTTCCACATGCCTAAAGTATTCGAAAACTCAGCAGGAATCTGGAGGGTATCATGGGCGTCGCCCATGAGAAGAACGAGGTTGGCAGCTGCAAGGACCGTATTCATGCCCTTCGTGTTCTCAGAAGAGCCAAATGTCAGGGCGAGGAGCCTCCGTCTGGCTCGGGCATAGGACCTTGCAAGGCCAATGATCTCATCTTCAGTCAACCCTGTGAGCTTCGCAACGGCAGGAGGCGTGAAGTGGGTAAGACTCTTTGACCACGCTTCAAAATTCGGTATGGTGAGGGTCTTTTCCGTAAGGGGAATCTCCTCATCGAGATTATGAAGTCCCTCGTCGAGAATCACCTTTGCAATGCCGTTGAGGAGAGCAAGCCCCGAGCCTGCCTGTATCTGGAGCCACGCGGTGCTGTTCCTCGCAAGTTTTGTCTCCTTCGGGTCTGCAACAATAAGTTGTGCCCCCTGTTTCTGGGCCGCAATAAAATTCAGCCCCCATACCGGCACCGTGGATGTTATGTCGGACTCAACAACGAGGATAAAATCAGCCTGCAGAGGCGCGTCCCATGTTATCGGTGAAAGTTCAGTCCCGAAGGCCATCTCGACGGCCTTCCGTGCCTTCGCATACCCGAAGCGGGCGGCAGAGTCGATATTGTCCGTGCCGATAATCTCCCTCATGAAACGCTGAAGCATGTAGTTGTCTTCCATGGTGGCGCGCTGAGAGCCGATGGCGCCGATAGCGGACGGACCATGCTTCTCTTTTATCGCTTCGAGGCGCTGGGAAACGTATTGAAAGGCCTCCTCCCACGTTACCGGAACAAGGGCGCCGTCCCTTTTAATCATGGGTGACTTTATTCTGTTTTCAGAATAGATGTAATCAAATCCGAACCTTCCCTTGCTGCAGAGATCTCCCTGGTTGATTCCGATGCCTTCCTTCCCTCTTGCCCTGACGATCCTTCCTTCCCTGAGACTCAGGTTTGTGGTGCAGCCGCAGCCGCAATAGGGACATACGATCGGATATTCATCCATATACCAGACCCTTGACCTGAATCGGTAAGGCTTGCTTCCGAGGGCTCCAACAGGGCATGCGTCAATGCACTGCCCGCAGAACTCGCAGTCCAGGGTCTCCTCGAAGGCTGGACTGATCTTTGACTTGAATCCCCTGCCGAGAAGATTTATGGCACCGACACCCTGATGGTCATAACAGACCCTCACGCACTTGCCGCAGAGGATGCACCTGTTTGGGTTTCTTTCCACGAGCGGCGCGGCGATGCTCTCGGGTTCACGGCTCCTCTCAGCCACAAACCTGCTCTCGGAGGGGCCATACTTGAATGCAAGATCCTGGAGCTGGCACTCACCCGCCTTATCGCAGATCGGACAATCGAGGGGATGATGAATGAGCAGAAACTCGAGGACCGTCTTTCTCGCCTTATGGAGCTTCGGCGTCTCGGTATGGACCACCATCCCGTTTTCAGCAGGCGTAGAGCATGCCGCGAAAAGCCTTTTCTGCCCTTCCAATTCAATGACACAGAGCCTGCAGCCACCATAGGGCCTGAGCCGCCTGTCATAACAGAGGTTGGGAATGTAGATCCCGTTCTTCTGGGCTGCCTGGAGCACGGTGGTGCCGGGCTCAACCTTCATCGTTTTACCGTTTATCGTAAGCTGTATCATGATTTCTTATTCCTCCTTTGCCGCAAGGGCCGCTATCCGCATATCCTTCAAAGCCGCCTGATCAGTTGTCTCCTTCAGGCTTTCTCTCATGCTTCTTGGGCCGATCTTCACTGAATCGAACTTACATACCTCATAACAAGAGCGGCACTGTATGCATTTCGCTTGGTCGATGCGGTGGGCTACCTTCTTTTCTCCGGATACGGCAGCCTGGGGGCAGACCTTTTTGCACTGGCCGCAGGCCTTACACTTCTCCTCATCGATATAGAAGGTGCAGAGGTCCTTGCATACCCCTGTCTTGCACCACTGCTCGTTTATGTGGGATTCATACTCTTCCTTGAAATATCTTATCGTCGTCAGTACGGGGTTGGGGGCGGTCTGGCCCAGACCGCAGAGAGATGTGGCTATGATGTCGAGGGACATGTCCTGAAGGAGCTCGATGTCTCTTGCCTTTCCTTTCCCTTCCGTTATCTTTGTCAGGAGATCGAGCATCATCGTCGTTCCGATCCTGCAGGGCGGGCATTTACCGCATGACTCTTCAGCGGTAAATTCGAGGAAGAACTTCGCGACGCTCACCATACAGTTCAGGTCATTCATAACAACCATTCCGCCGGAACCAACAATGGCCCCTGTCTGTACGATGTCCTCGTAGGTGACCGGCGTATCAAGGAGGTGCTCTGGTATACAGCCCCCAGAGGGCCCGCCCAGCTGGACGGCCTTGAACTTTCTCTTGTTCGGTACGCCGCCGCCGATATCATAAATGATCTTTCTGAGGGGGATGCCCATAGGAACCTCAATGAGACCGATATTGCTGATCGCGCCGCTCAGGGCGAAGACCTTTGTTCCTGTAGATTTTTCCGTCCCGAGACTCCTGTACCAGTCAGCGCCGTTCAAAATAATTTGCGGTATATTGGCATAGGTTTCGACGTTGTTCAGCACCGAAGGCTTATCCCAGAGCCCTTTCTGAGCGGGGAACGGCGGCCTGGGCCTCGGCATTCCCCTCTTCCCTTCGATCGACCTCATGAGGGCTGTCTCTTCTCCGCAGACAAAAGCACCGGCCCCCTGGTAGATCTCGATATCGAGGTTGAATCCCGTACCAAGGATATTATCGCCGAGAAGTCCGTACTCTTTCGCCTGGTCTATGGCGAGCTGTAATCTGTGGACGGCGAGGGGGTACTCTGCCCTCACGTAAATGTATCCCTTATTTGCCCCGATCGCCCTGGCGCCGATTATCATGCCCTCAAGCACGACATGGGGGTCGGCCTCCATGATGCTCCTGTCCATGAATGCGCCGGGGTCTCCTTCATCGCCGTTACAGAGGATAAACTTCTCGTCCCCCTTAACCCTTGCACAGAGTTCCCATTTCATTCCCGTGGGGAATCCTGCTCCGCCCCTTCCGCGAAGTCCGGAGCGCTTGAGTTCATCGATGACCTGTTCCGGCGTCATCTCCGTCAGTGCCTTTGCAGCTGCCTGGTACCCGTCCCTCGCAATGTATTCATCGATCTTCTCCGCATCGATAAGGCCTTTGTTCCGTAAGGCCCTGAGCACCTGGAGACTGAAGAAGGGGATGTCCTTCATAAGGGGGATCGTCTGCTTCTTGACAGGCTCCTTGTACATGAGCCTCTCGACAGGCCTTCCCTTGATGAAGTGCTCTTCCACAATGAGGGGGACATCCTTTACGGTGACCTTCTCGTAAAAGATATCGTCGGGATAGACGGTCATGACAGGGCCCTCGGCGCAGAAGCCGTTACAACCGGTCAGGACGACATGTATTTCATTCTGGAGGCCTCTGTTCTTCAACTCTTCATCAAGGGCGGTCTTTATCTTCAGACTGCCGCCGGCGATACATCCGGTGCCTCCGCACAACATTACACTTGAACGATATTTTTCCATCTCTCCTCCTCTAAGAACCGTAATGGCTAAAACCTAAGACGTAATAAGGTTCAGCGTATCCCTGTTCCAGATTTTCAAGGGTCCTCATATGCTCATGGTTCATCATTCATCATCCATGACAGAAACGCTTAATATGCGGTCTCGCTTCCCATGACGAGGGCGGAACCCTCAACAATACGGCCGTTCATTACATGCTCCTGGAAGATCCTTCGTATCTTCTCATCGTCCAGCAGCACATACTTCACGGGCGCCTCGTTCATGATCTCGACGGTAGCCATAGGCTCCTTGCTGCACAACCCGGCGCAGCCCGATGTCGTCACGATCACATCCTTGACGTCGCTCTTGGCAATCTCGTCAAGGAGCGCTTCCATTACCTTTCTTGCGCCAGCAGCGATGCCGCACGTACCCATGTGCACGGTTATCTTCGCACGCGAACCTCCCTCCCGTAATGTCAGGGCGGATTTGTAGTCTTCCTTTATCTTCTTGAGATCATCGATCGTCAACCGTCCCATACATGCCTCCTTTTACATAGATGTGAGATTTCCTGTCCTTGAGCAAGCAATCCTCAGTCATTAGTCACTATAATCCTTCAGCAGATTATGTACCTTTACTGCATTGACGGATCCGTGGGTGTCTTTGTCGATCACGACTACCGGCGCAAGCCCGCAGGCCCCCAGACACCGGACCGTTTCAAGCGAGAACTTCTTGTCAGCCGTAACGCCTCCGACACTGACCGCGAGGCCGTCACTCAGCTTCTTAACAATCTCTTCTGCGCCCTTGACATAGCAGGCGGTGCCGAGGCATACCCTGATGTTATGCTTGCCTTTGGGCTTCATGGTGAAGAATGAGTAGAATGAGACAACGCCATGGACTTCGCTCACGGGAAGCTTCAAACCCTTCGCAATATGCCTCTGGATAGAGGGGGGAAGGTATCCGATAAGTTCCTGCGCCTCCTGGAGAACAGGGATGAGACTACCCGGCTTTCTCCGGTATCTCTTAATGATCGTATCGAGTTGCCTTGCTTTCTCCTCGGTATACTCCTCCGATGGGGGAGCCTCTGCAATTACCCCTGACTTTCTGAATTCCATTGCCTTTCCCGTAACCTCCAGGAGCAGCCCCGGCGAAAAGGGTTTCGGCAGATAATCGAGGATCCTCAGACTGAGGGCCTCTTTTATGCTGTCCTGCGAAGGGTAGCCTGTAATTACGATGATCCCGGTATCAGGCTTGGAGTTCCTTATCCACCGGATGAGCTCAAGGCCGTTCATGTCCGGCATCATAAGGTCTGTGATAACAAGGTCGTAGCCGTCTTTGCCGAGCTTGTTCGTCGCCTCGTTGCCGTTCGACGCGCTCTCGACGGTATAACCTTCTGGCGCTAGGATGCGTTCGCAGCTCTTGACGACAACAGGTTCGTCATCTACTACAAGTATCTTCCCTGCCATTCCTCATATCCTCCTTCGGATGTACTTTATCGAATGGAAACTGCACGTTTACGTACAGGAGTAAGGCTCTCAACCTTCCTCCTCCCTTCGTTCTCGTCTCTTGGCTTATTCTTGCTTTGTAGCCGAAGAGTCTGAAAAGATCAAGCAATTATGTTGCCAACATATTTTATCATAAGATGGACTATCGAATAAACAAGAAAGTCTTATATATCCATACAGCCATGACCCAGAGTAAGCCATAGACAATAAAGACTTTCTTGTTTATGGTGTATGCTTTTTATATACATTTTTCTGTCCAAGACCGTAGGTTCTGAGGGGCTCACTCTTCCTGAGCAGCGACTGGATTGACAGCGGGACAGTTCTTTACACCTGGCGAGTTGAATATTTTTTTTATACACATGGTATGTGCCAGTGAAGGGCCGAGGATCCTCTGGGTTATATCAAAGAGAGCGGCGGAGAGCGGCGAACTGTTACGGGAAAGCCCCTCTCCACTCTCAAGTGCATTATCCCCTCTTGATCCCATATCTCTTCAGAAGTGCCTGGAAATTTGTCCGTTGCATCCCCACCTCCTGAGCCGCCCTTGTAATATTCCACTTGCTGCGGTCTAATGCATTGACGACAAAAGCCCTTTCGAGATCTTCGACTGACTTGACCCTCAGCTTCTTCTTCATCTGTTTCAACTCTACGCTTGTTTTGGGAATTTCGGGCTCCTTTCTGCCTGTTATGAGAATATGCTCGGGCCTCAGTGCCTTGCCTTTACAGAGGATGACGGCGCGGTGAATGATATTTTCGAGCTCCCTTACATTGCCGGGCCAGTCGTGCAGTATGAGGCGTTTCATTGCCTCTGCAGAGATTGAAGATACCTCCTTCTCCGTCTCCCTCCCGAATTTCCTGATGAAATGATCGGCGAGCGCCGGGATGTCCTCTTTCCTCTCTCTAAGGGGTGGAAGGTTTATCGGGAAGACGTTCAGCCGATAAAAGAGGTCTTCCCTGAATGTTCCTTCCCGAACCATTGCTGACAGATCTCTGTTTGTTGCAGCGAGGATCCTGACATCGACCTTCGACATGGTCCTTCCTCCCAGAGGCCTGAACTCCTTCTCCTGCAGCACCCTAAGGAGTTTCGCCTGCATCGGAATGCCGAGGTTCCCTATCTCATCGAAGAGAATAGTCCCGCGATGGGCAAGCTCGAGAAGGCCCCTGCGCGTCTCCATCGCCCCGGTGAAAGAACCCTTCATATAACCAAAGAGCTCGGCCTCCATGAGGGCGTCGGGGATCGTCCCGCAGTCGACAACAAGGAAGGGCTCATTCCTGCGCGGGCTGTTGTGATGGAGCGCCCTCGCAATGAGCTCCTTGCCTGTTCCGCTTTCCCCGGTTATGAGAACCGTTGTCATTGCAGGTGCTACCGTTGCGATGAGGTGAAAAACCTTCTGCATGGCCGCCGAAGTCCCGGTGATATTCTCCATGCGGTACAGGGCGTGCATCTCCTGTCTCAGCCGCAGGTTTTCGACGAGGAGGTGTTTTCTTTCGAGGCAACGTGTCACAGCGTGGAGAAGCTGTTCGGGCGCAAAAGGCTTCTCGATATAGTCGTACGCCCCGTAGCGCAAGGCCTCGACAGCGGTCTTCACGGATCCGAAACCGGTTATGACGATCACTTCCGTACCGGGCCAGTTCTCCTTGATCATCCTCAGTACCTCCATGCCGTCCATGTGGGGCAGGCGAAGGTCTGTGAGCACGAGATCAAAGTGCTCCTTCCTGAGCCTGTTCAGCCCTTCCGTGCTGTTGGCCGAGAACTCCAGTGCATAGCCTTCAGGAGCGAGTATCTTTCCACAGCTCTTTCTGACGATCTCATCGTCATCAATAATGATAATCTTCTCTTTAGCAGAGATCATAGAGGTGCTTGAGGAAGTTTACCACGTTTCTTCAGGGAAGGCCATGGAACGGCAGTATTCATATCATAAAGATGCAATGCGGGCAGGACAGGCGAGGGAGGTATGCTCATGAAGGAGGGAGGATGATGTTCCGGCTAAGCCCCGCTCCTCATTTCGAATCGAGGGCATCCTTAACCGCGGCAACGAGGGCATCAGGGGTGAACGGTTTTTCGATATAATTGAATGCGCCTGATTTGATCGCCTTCACAGCATTCTCGACCGTACTGTATCCCGTTATCATGATCACCTTTGCGGCCGGCCGCTTCTCCCTTGTCTTCAGGAGAAACTCCATCCCGTCCATGTCGGGCATCTTGAGGTCCGTCAGAATGAGGTCGTAGGCACTCGTCTCAGCCATCTTCATACCCTCGATCCCGCTCGGTGCAACGTCAACGTCATAGCCCTCAGGCGCCAGGCACTTCTTGCAGCTTACCCGCACAATCTCCTCATCATCGATCACAAGAATCTTCGGCTTGGCCATTCATCGCCCTCCTTCCGTGACCCTATATCATACCATGTGCAGCGATCCACGTGTCCCAACCTTTTCCTCGTCTTCCATGGATACTCCTTCGGTTAACCCTGACGGCTTCTTATTCCCCGCTCAATATCTTCCCTTATGGCCTTCAGGACTGCCGGCCTGTTTATAGGTATCTCTCCAAGGTCCTCTCTAATCTCGGCAGTACTGAGGCGGTACGTGTAATCATTCTTTTTATACTCAAGGACGAAATCGATCCTCTCATTTCCGGCTATGAGAACCGTCAGCGTTGCCGCGATATTCCCCAGCGGTTTCCTGTCGATATGGCTGTTCCTGAAACGTGCTGTTATGGTTGTCCCCTTCCCCTGCCCCGAAGTGATCGAAAAGCACCCGTCACACTCCTCTGCAGACTGCTTCAGGAGGGGCAACCCAAGGCCCACCCTCCTGACGGTCTTTGTGCTAAAGAAAGGGTCTGTGACCATCTTTACGGTCTCTTCGTCCATGCCCCTTCCGTTATCCCTGATCTCCAGAGTCAGCCGGTCATTTGCCGTATCCTCTTCAACGCGTATCTCCACGAGATCGGCGCCGGCAGTGACAGAGTTCTCGGCGATGTCAAGGATATGCAGGGAGAGGTCTTCCATTTATTCGGTCTCCCAGCAGGTGTCGCGGCCATCCCTCTTCACGAGGGCGAGCCTTATCTCTTCCAAGGTCGGCTCTTTCAGTCTGAAGGTCGTGACTCTTCTTCCGATATCGGCAACATGGTGAGCATCGGAAAAAGAGACCCAGGGCAAATTCCGCAGCCCCTTAAACTGCGCCTCTGCAAGGCCCCTTGTCATTTTTGGGGAGAGCTCAAGGGCATCGAATCGCACGTCAGCGGGGATGAAACCCAGCTGAGAAAGAACGCTAAAGCTCTCACGGTCAATATGACTGGCAATGGCCAGTCCTCCGAGGGAATGAATGGTCTCCACCAATTCGCGGAGGTTCAGCTTCGTCGCCGCTATGAGCAATCTCCTGTTGAACGCGAGGACCTCATTGAATTCGTTTGCGATCACCTGATGCCCGTAAAGCCTCTCGTCATTTTCCTGCTCGGGAAGATTCTCATAGATAATGTCCTGCATGCGCAACATCTGTCCCGTTTCATTGAAGAGACCAAGGATGTGAACCTCCTCTGAACTTGACACCTCCATCCCGCCGAGGATGGTCATCCCTGTCCCGTAGGCTGCCCTCTTTGATGCCTCGACATTCTCGCAGGAGTTGTGATCTGTTATGGCGATGATGTCCAGCCCCCGTGCTCTCGCTGCTCCCACAAGGTCCCGGGGGCTCATATCCAGATCGGCGCACGGAGAAAGACAGGTATGGAGATGAAGATCGGCCAGAAACGTACTCAACATCGAAGGAACTGATAGAGCTTGCCCCCCGCCTCAAAGGTCGAATGGGACGTGACAAAAATCGGGATCCTTTCTTCATCGGCCTTCGTCAGGGTCTCTCCTTCGGGATTTCTCTTATTCGTCAGGATGATGGCTGCCAGGTTTCTCAGGACAGCCACGGCAACGGTGTTTGGGTGCGTCTGGAGGGTGATCCAGACTTCGCCTTCCTGTGCGTTTGCCATGACATCAGAGAGCAGGTCGCTGATATAGCACCCGGTCACCTCCCGTTCGAGATCCACATCTGCCGTCCTCGCTTCAAGGGACAATGCCTTGACTACCTCACCGAGATTCATGGCCGTGATCCTCCCTATGAATGGTTATGATTATTTCGAGCGTCGTTCCCTCCCCGACAACAGAATCGACCTTAAAATCGTCGGAATTCTTCTTGATGTTGGGCAGTCCTATTCCCGCTCCCCACCCCTTCTCCCTCACCCAGTCGGGAGCAGTCGAGTATCCTTCGGTCATCGCCAGCGGAATGTCAGGTATGCCCGGACCCATGTCGGTGACAACGATCTTGATCTCCTGGGAGGTAACGGAATAATACATCACGCCGGCAGTTGCATGGATGATCACGTTCATTTCAGCCTCGAAGCTGGCGATGGCGGCCCTCCTCACGATCTTCATGTCGATGCCAAGCCCTGTGAGAACGGATTTCAACTCGCTCGACGCCACCCCGGCGTTCGTAAAATCTCCTCCGATGATATGGAAGCTCCCTTCCCTGTTGCCCTTGTTCATAGCGTTGCATCCTCGGTACAGCTCTGGAGACCTTTTGCATAGAGGATGCCGCATGAGGTGAATCTCGAAAACCGTGTTGCGATCAATGGGATATCCTTCTCTCTTGCCAGCTCGATCGTCTCCTTGTCGGGTCTCTTGTCGAGAACAAAGATGATGGCCTTCAGATCGGCGATTTCCGCCGTTCTCACCACCTGGGGATTGACGAGCCCCGTGATGAGAAGGGATCTCGGCTTTGTCGCAAAACAGAGCAGATCGCTCATAAGGTCGGAACTGCAGACCGTACTGACGTCGGAATCCATATCCCCCGCGCTGAGAATCACCTCGCCATCGAGGAGTCTGATCACTTCTCGCAGCGTCATCCTTATATTATCCTATCCCCGGTGTGGCTTCCAACGGTAACCGCACAAAAAAGCTCGCACCCTTGCCGAGCTCACTCCGTACAAAGATGTTCCCCCCATGTTTCTTGATGATCCCGTAACTGACGGAAAGGCCGAGGCCCGTCCCCTTCCCGATCGGCTTTGTCGTGAAGAAGGGCTCGAAGATCCTGCCGACGTGGTCGGGCGGTATACCGGGGCCCGTATCACTGAACTCGATCTCGATCTGTTTCCTGCCGTTGAGGCTGTCGTCGCTCAACCGCGTCACGACGGTCACCTCGCCTCTCTCATTCATTGCGTCAGCCGCGTTTATCAAGAGATTCAGGAAGACCTGCTGCATCTGGTTCGGATCTGCAAGAATGGAGGGGAGGCTGCTCTCAAGGGTGAGGTTGAACTTTATATTATGGAACTTTGCCTGATTAGTGACGAGGGAGATGGTATTCCGGAGAAGGGCATTAAAGTCCGTCAGGGTCTTTTCCGCAGAGGTCTTTCTCGAGAACCCGAGAAGGCTCTTGATGATTTTGGAGCACCGGTTTGCCTGTTCGATGATGACTTCAAGGTCTTCGATGTCCTGTTTGTTCTCGGGGGGTATGCGTTTCTGCATGAGATGAGCAAAGGTGACGATGCCCGTTAACGGGCTGTTCAATTCGTGGGCCACGCCTGCTGCCATCCTTCCGAGAGAGGCCAGTTTCTCTGCGTTGATGAGATGATCATGGGCCCTCACAATCTCCGCCTTCTTCTTCTGGACTTCCTCTTCGAGGGCCTTTGTCCAGTTCTCCATGCTCTCCCGGTATTTCTTGATATCCTTTGCCATGGAATTGAATGTCTGCGCAAGGAGGCCCATCTCATCGTTCGTGGGGATCTCGATCACATGATCGAGATTCCCCTTGGATATCTTCCTCATCCCTTCGTCGAGGAGCGAGACGGGCTTCGAGACAAATTTATAGAGAATGATGCAGAGAGAGACGGATATGATCATGATGAAGAGACCCCCGAACAGCAGGGTCCCGATGCGACTTTGAGCGATCGCGGCATCCACGGCAGCCATGCTGACATTGGTTTCGAGGACGCCGAGGATCTTCTGATCTTCCCGATGATAATGGCAGGAGGCCCCGTAGCAGGAAGGCTCATTCGCCATAGGGACAACCCTGGTCAGCGTCTTCGTGCCGCTGCGGTCAGAGACGATCCTCCAGTTTTCTGAATCGGGAATTGCACTGAGAGGCTTTTCGCTGTCCCGGTGGCAGATCTGACAGGTGGGGTAATCTTTCCCGACTGAACGGCCCACCTCGCCCTTCTTCGATGAATACGTTATTCTCCCCTTCATGTCGAATATCGTAATTCCCCGGATGCCCGAACCCGAGGCGATCGTTTCGACCGTCTTCTCTATGGAGTCCCTATCGCCGGCAAGCATGCCGCGAGAGATCCCTCGTTTCACGAGGTCTGCCGTTGCCGTTGCGCTGCTGATGAGGTTCTTCATCATAATGGTTTCCTGATAGTGGATAAAGATATACCCGAAGATGATGCTGCCCAGAGCCATAAGGCACCCTACGGCCAGGATGAGCTTTCCCGCCAGGGAATTCAGGGACTTTCTGATCATGACGAAATTCTATCACAAAATCACAAAAAATTATTCCTCTCCCTCAAATTAGAATATTAGATCCGTTATTGTTTTTTTTGTTGACACTCTTTTGGCATTTAGTGTATAAAATGATGGTTTCGACGGATGGTTACTTCTCCCGAAAGGACATGGTATGACGAGTTCTGTTATCCCGAGAGAGTATATACCGGCGATCATCACCATGGTCATAGCCCTGGGGTTTGGCCTTGGCGCTCTCCTTGTGGGATCCTTCGTCAGGCTCAGGAGACCCTACAGGGAAAAGCTCATGCCCTACGAATCAGGCAATCAGCCTGTCGGAGAACCCCGGTACCGCTTCTCGGTCAAGTTCTATATCATCGCGATGCTCTTTGTCGTGTTCGATGTCGAAGCCGTCTTCCTCTATCCCTGGGCGATCGTCTTTGACCGGATCGGACTCTATGCGTTCATCGAGATGATGATATTCATCGCTGTCCTCGTTGTCGGGTATTTTTACGCCTGGAAGAAAGAAGCGTTCAGATGGGACTGACACGGTTCCCGCTTGAAGATTCATGATCCTTGCAATCGAATCGTCATTCGCTATCAGCAATCATCGCTTTCGTGAGAGGAGGTGAGGGTAGATGGTAATAGACGGCGTAACGGCTGTCGTGGAGGTCGAAGAGGGCCTGAAGGTGATCCCCGGTGCCAGTACGATCATCGCCAGCCTTGACAAGCTCATAAACTGGGGAAGGCTTTCATCCATGTGGCCCATGACCTTTGGTCTGGCTTGATGTGCCATTGAAATGATGACGACGGGATCGTCACACTATGATCTGGACAGATTGGGAATAATCTTCAGGGGCTCACCGAGGCAGGCCGACTTTGTTATCGTCGCAGGTACCGTGACAAAGAAGATGGCCCCTATCGTGAGAAGGGTCTATGACCAGATGCCTGAGCCGAGGTACGTGATCTCCATGGGGAGCTGTGCGTGTTCAGGAAACATCTACGATACCTATAGCACGGTGCAGGGCTGCGACACCTTCCTCCCCGTGGACGTCTATGTCCCCGGATGCCCGCCGAGGCCCGAGGCGCTCATGCAGGGGATGATAAAACTCCAGGAGAAGATCAGCGGAGAGAGGTTCAAATGGAGCAGGTGGCGGTGAGGCATCAGGGATGAATCAGTCCCCATTGAGACTCCTCAAACATCAGCAAGAATGAGAAATATCACATCAGAGACGGAGAAGGGATGGAAGCACGAGAGATCGCCGAGAAGATAAGAGACCGGTTTCCTGAGGAAGTGAAAGAGATCAGGGAATTCCGCGGTCAGGTATCGGTCCTCATCCGGAGGGAATTGGTCAAGGAGATCATGCGGTATCTCCATGATACACCTGAACTGTATTTTGACTTTCTTGAAGACCTTTGCGGTGTCGATCATCTCGGGAGAAAGGAACCGAGGTTTGAAGTCGTCTATCAGCTCTTTTCGATGGAGCACCGGCATGCCGTCCGTCTGAAGGCCGAGGTCCCTGCAGACGACTGCACGATCGATAGCGTCGTCGAAATCTGGAAAGGCGCCAACTGGCATGAACGGGAGTGCTACGACCTCTTCGGTGTGCGGTTCAAAGGCCATCCCGACCTCCGGAGGATACTCCTCCCTGAAGACTGGACAGGGCATCCCCTGAGAAAAGATTATCCCCTGAAGAGCGATCTTGGTGAGATGGAGTGGAAGGGGATAAAGGAGGTCATGGAGACCGCCGAGAGGAACAGGCAGTATGAGGTCAGGTAAAATGGATCAGGAGACGAAGGAACTAAGGACAAAAGAGCTCACCATCAACATGGGTCCCCAGCATCCCGCGACCCATGGTGTCTTGCGTCTGTTTCTCGAACTCGATGGAGAGACGGTCATCAAGTGCACGCCCTATGTCGGATACCTTCACCGGGGAACGGAGAAACTCGGCGAAAACAGGACCTATCTTCAGGCGCTGCCGCTCTCAGACAGGCTCGATTATATATCGTCCATGTCCAACAATGTCGGTTATTGCGTCGCCGTAGAGAGACTGTTCGGTATCGAGCCTCCTGAAAGGGCTAAGTATATCAGAACGATGATGGCTGAGATGACGAGGATCAGCAGCCACATCATCGGCGTCTCGACCCATGCCCTCGATATCGGGGCTATGACCATGTTCCTCTACTCCTTTCGTGAGCGGGAATGGCTCATGGACCTCTTCGAGATGACCTGCGGAGCACGCCTGACCGTGAGCTATCCGAGGATCGGCGGCGTCAGGAACGATGTGAGCCAGGAGTTCCTTGACAGCCTCTATCAGTTCACCGAGGAGTTCCCCAGGAGGATCGAGGAATACGAGACCTTGATAGATCAGAACAGGATATGGTTGAAGCGGACAAAAGGCATCGGCGTCATAAGCGCGGAAGACGCAATAAACTGGGGATTGACAGGTCCAACGTTACGGGGATCAGGAGTCCTCTATGACGTGAGGAAACATGCGCCCTATGACGCCTATGATAAGGTTGCCTTTGACGTGCCTATCGGGAAGAACGGCGATGTCTACGACCGGTATCGCTGCAGGATGGAGGAACTCCGGCAGTCGAACAGGATCATCAGGCAGTGCATTGAACAGCTCCCGAGAGGCCCGATTATGGCCCCTGACGCGCCAAAGTTTACCCTTCCTCCGAAAGATACGGTACTGCAGAACATGGAGTCGATGATCCACCACTTTGTCCTGATAACAAAAGGTCCGACGACCGCTCCCGAAGGAGAGATCTACGTGGCGACAGAGGTGCCGAAGGGTGAGCTCGGGTTCTATTTTATCAGCGACGGAACGGGCAGACCGTATCGGATGAGACTACGGTCGCCGTCTTTTGTCCACGTGTCGGTACTTCCGACGCTGTGCGAAGGCGCTCTCATAGCCGATGTCATCGCAAATATCGGAACGATCGACATCGTTCTCGGAGAGTGTGACCGGTAAAAGCATCGTTTCCGGCTCTATGGAAGACGGCGTAATCCAGGGCATCCATATTTTCAGGGACCTGGACAGCTCTGAGAGAGCGATCATCGGGGCCATACTCACGTGCAAAGAGTGTGCGCCCAATGACGTGATATACACTGAAGGGGACAAGGGCAACAGCCTGAACATTATACTCAAGGGCAAGGTGAGGATCAACAGGGCGACGGTAGAGGGTGATCAGTTCTGCATAGCAACCCTGAAGAAAGGTGATATCTTCGGTACCATGTCTTTTCTTGACGGAAGCCCCCATGACGCGACGATTGTGTCAGACCAGCGGACTGAGCTGACGGTATTGGAGAAGTCCGATTTTGACCGTCTGATCCAGTCCAGTCCCCTGACGGCCGCCAAGATATTACGGAGGCTTTCGATGCATCTTGCCGCTCTCGTGAGGAATATGAACAGCCAGTATATGGATGTCATGAACCTCATGTTCAGAAAGGGCAAATGACAGAGGGACGTTTGAATGAGGAAAGAGGCAAAAATTTATTGAAGGCGGAGTGGAGACATGAACGTTCTTGAACTCTTTGCAGGTCCCGGATCCTTTGATGCCATGATAAAGGTTGTGCTCATGCTGCTGAAGATCGCCGTTGTGGTCGGGGCGTTGATGCTCCACGTCACCTATGCCACCTACTTTGAGCGGAAGACCATCGGCCATATGCAGGTGAGACTCGGGCCGATGAGGACGGGGTTCCATGGCCTGCTCCAGCCGATAGCAGATTTTGTCAAGCTCTTCTTCAAGGAAGACATCATCCCCGCTGATGCCGACAAGCCGATGTTCTTCATAGCTCCCGTGATCGCGGTCTTTGCTGCAATGACGTCGATAGCGGTCATCCCCTTCTTCGAGGGATTCGTCATAGCCGATATCAATGTCGGTCTTCTCTTTGTCCTTGCCATGTCTTCCCTCGGCTCCTACGGCATCATCATGGCAGGCTGGGCAGCCAATTCCAAGTATTCCTTCCTGGGAGCCCTCAGGTCATCTGCACAGGTGGTCAGCTACGAAATCTCCCTGGGGCTGAGCCTTGTAGGCGTCATGATGCTCGCAGGCTCCTTCAGGCTCACCGATATCGTCAAGGCCCAGGAACACTACCCCCTCGGCATGTTCCTCTTCCCCCAGATCATCGGTTTTTTTGTCTTCCTCCTGTCGGCGATAGCAGAGACGAACAGGCCGCCCTTTGACCTCCCTGAGGCCGAGAGTGAGCTCGTGGCGGGATATTTCGTGGAATACAGCGGCATGAGGTTCGCCCTCTTCTACGTATCCGAGTATATCGGCATGATCATCATGGGGTGCATCGGGACCGTCTGTTTCCTCGGCGGCTGGCACGGGCCCTTCGAGATACCCTACCTGCCCTTTGCCTGGTTTCTCGCAAAGGTGTATTTCATCATCTTCTTTTACTACTGGATACGGGCGACCCTGCCAAGATACCGGTATGACCATCTCATGAGTCTCGGATGGAAGGTGCTCATACCCCTTGCATTGCTGAACATCGTCCTTACAGGGATTGCGAAGGTGCTGGTATGAAAATGAAAGGTGTCGTAAAGACGGTATTCATGACGGAGATCCTCAAGGGGATGGCGTTGACCTTGAAGATGATGTTCACTCACCCGGTGACGCGCCAGTATCCCAAAGAAAAGAGGCCTGCGATGCCCGGCTTCAGGGGTCTCCACGCCTTAGTAAGGGACCAGGAGACAGGAGAGGCCAGATGCGTCGGATGCGGACTCTGTGCTGCCATATGTCCCTCACAATGTATCCATGTTTATACGGCGGACAGCCCCGACCACAAGAAAATCGTAGAACGGTACGAGATTGAGGTGCTGAGGTGTGTATACTGTGCTTTTTGCGTTGAGGCCTGTCCCTACGCCGCGGTCGTCCTCACGGAGCACTACGAATATGCCGATTATACCCGGGAAGCCTTTTTCATGACAAAGGAGAAGCTCCTTGACAACTGGGACAGGTATATGGGGCCGAAAAAGAACATGGAATATTTCAAGAAGTTCTGGCATCCCCGCACTGCCGACTTCGGATCATCCGAGGCGCAGGCGGTCTTTAGGAAAAGGGAGCGGTAGTGTGAAACGGCTGCCATTAAGGACACGCGGAAGGAGATCTCCATGACTGCCGAATTACTCTTTGCCTATCTCGCAGGCGTAATTATCGTTCTCGCGCTCTTCGTCATATCGACGAAGAACCCCGTGCACAGCGTGCTCTTCATGCTCCTCATGTTTTTCCATATAGCAGGGCTCTATCTTACGCTCAATGCCGAATTCCTCGCAGCTATCCAGGTGATGGTCTATGCCGGGGCGATCCTCGTCCTCTTCCTCTTTGTCGTCTTGCTCCTGAACCTGAAGGAAGAGGTCGTAGTTGAGCGGTTCGTCGGGCGCTGGCCTTTCGGCTTGGCCACGGCCTTTGTCTTCTTCCTCATGACGGTACTTTCGTTGCAGTCATTCGTTTTGGGGCCTCAGGGTGTCGTGGGTCCTGAGACCATAAAGGCAGAGACAAACGCGAGGGTACTCGGGAAAATCCTTTATACGGAATTCCTTTACCCCTTCGAGGTGGTCTCTCTCATCTTGCTCGTGGCGCTCATCGGCGCGATTGTGCTTGCCAAGAAAAAGCTAAGGAGTTGACGATGGTTCCATTACAATGGTATTTGTGGCTCAGTGCGGGAATGTTTGCGATCGGCGTCGCCGGGTTCTTGATCAGGAGGAACATCATCATCATGTTCATGTCCATTGAGCTCATGCTGAATGCGGCGAACATCTCTCTCGTCTCCCTGAGCCGTTATCTCCAGGATATGAGAGGACAGATCCTCGTCTTTTTCATCATAGCGGTGGCAGCGGCCGAGGCAGCGATAGGCCTGGCCATCATCATCGCCCTCTTCAGGAACAGGACAACGACCTATATCGATGAAGTGAACGAGATGAAGGGGTGATGGCGAAGGCAGGATGAGCACGGGAGAACGAAAAAATACCATGCAGGGAGTGATCTATGAATAATTATCTCTTGATACCCTTTCTTCCCCTCGCAGCATTTCTTGTCAATATCCTCCTGGGGAGAAGGTTCATAAAGAACAACGCCCACTGGGTCTCGACGGGAGCGGTTGTGGTGTCGTGGGTGATCTCGGTCATGACCCTCTTCGACGTCCTCCAGGGCAGGACGATCAACGAAGACCTTTACACGTGGATAACGTCAGGAGGGTTCTCGGCATCGGTGGGCTTCCTCATAGACCAGCTCACGGCAGTGATGCTCATCGTCGTCACGACGGTAAGCTCCCTCGTCCACATCTATTCGATCGGATACATGCACGGAGACAAGGGCTACTACCGGTTCTTTTCCTACCTGAGCCTCTTCACCTTCTCTATGCTCATGCTCGTCATGTCGAACAATTTCCTCCAGCTCTATTTTGGCTGGGAAGCGGTCGGGCTCTGCTCCTACTTCCTCATCGGATTCTGGTACGAGAAGAAGTCAGCCTCCGATGCGGGGAAGAAGGCCTTCATCGTCAACAGGTTCGGTGACTTCGGATTCGGCCTCGGCGTGATCATGGTATTTCTTACCCTTGGCACGCTCCACTATGGTCCGGTCTTTGCTTCGGTCAAGAGCCTGGCCGGTCAGACCGTCGACTTCCTCGGTCTCGATGTCGATCTCATCACCCTCATCGCACTCCTGCTCTTCTGCGGCGCTGTGGGAAAATCCGCGCAGCTGCCGCTCCATATCTGGCTCCCTGACGCCATGGAGGGTCCGACACCGGTCAGCGCCCTGATCCATGCCGCCACCATGGTTACGGCAGGCGTCTTCCTCGTTGCCCGCTGTAACCCGATCTTCAACCTCTCCCCCCTTGCCATGAATGTCGTTGCCGTGGTGGGAGCGGTGACGGCGCTCTTTGCAGGGACCATAGCGCTCGTGCAGAACGACATCAAGAGGATCGTCGCCTATTCAACGGTGAGTCAGCTCGGATACATGTTCCTGGCCTGCGGCGTCGGCGCTTATGGCGCGGGGATCTTCCACCTATACACCCACGCCTTCTTCAAGGCGCTCCTCTTCCTCGGTGCGGGAAGCGTCATGCATGCCATGGCAGGGGAGCTCGATATCCAGAAGATGGGCGGACTGAGAAAATACATGCCGGTGACCTACATAACCTTCCTTCTCGCTTCCCTGAGCATTGCCGGAATTCCCGGTTTCGCAGGCTTTTTCAGCAAGGACGAAATCCTTTGGAGGACCTATTCCTCGGGGCCTCTCGGCCACATTCTCTTCGTGATCGGAGCGCTCACCGCCCTTCTCACGGCTTTTTATTCATTCAGGATCATCTTCCTTGCATTCCACGGAGACTTCAGGGGCACCCATGAGCAGGAGCACCATCTCCATGAATCGCCCAAGATCATGATCATCCCTCTTATCATACTCGCCGTCGGGGCAGTTGCTTCAGGGTGGGTCGGGATACCGCCCCTTCTCGGCGGCGGGGAACACTTTGCGGAGTTTCTTGCGCCTGTCGTGGGACATGCCAAGGGCGACGGTACCCATGCAGAAGAGATGGCCATCATGGGCCTTTCGGTCATCGTTGGGCTCACGGGTATCGGTGCAGCGATGGTCATGTATCTCAGGAAGACAGACCTGGCAGAGAGGCTTGGCCGGACCTTCGCGGGGCCCTACCGGATCCTCTGGAACAAATACTACGTTGATGAGTTCTATGACTTCATCATCGTGAGGCCGACCCTCTGGGTTGCCAGGAGTGTGATCGTCGGCGTCACCGACGGGAAGATCATAGAGGGCATCGTAAACGGTGTGCCGGCTGCCATCGGAAAGTTTTCCGAAGTGCTGAGAAAGATACAGACAGGAAAGGTGCAGGAGTATGCGTCGATCATGGCGATCGGTACCTTTGTCCTCATCATTATGGTCCTGTTCTGGTAGGCACCATCTCATGGCATCTCTTGGGCGGTAGGAAAGGAGTCTTATGGAGACGTTGACAAACAGCCTCAGCTATCCTATTCTCAGTACCCTTATCGCTACGCCGCTCATCGGTGCGGCAATACTCCTGCTCGTGGGAAGGAACCAGGAGGGTCTAACAAAGTCGATTGCCCTTCTCGTGAGCATCGTTGTATTCCTCCTCTCCCTTCCGCTCTTTACGGAATTTGACAAGACGACCCATTTCATGCAGTTTGTCGAGAGGCATCAATGGATACCCTCCTGGAATATCACCTATTATGTCGGGCTCGACGGCATCAGTGTCCTCTTTGTTCTTCTTACTACACTCGTAACAATTCTCTGCGTATTGATCTCCTGGAATTCCGTTAAGACCAAGATGAAAGAGTTCTATATCGCCATACTCATTCTCGAAGGCGCGATGATCGGCGTCTTTTCGTCCCTTGATTTCTTCCTCTTCTATCTCTTCTGGGAAGCGATGCTCATTCCCATGTATCTTCTTATCGGTGTCTGGGGCGGGCCAAAGAGGGTCTATGCGGCCATAAAGTTCTTCCTCTATACCCTTGTCGGAAGCGTACTCATGCTCGTGGGGATCATCGTCCTCTACTTCCAGGCAGGCAACACCTTTGATATCCTTGAACTCATGAAGAAGACCTACCCCTATGAGATCCAGTTCTGGCTCTTCTGGGCATTCTTCGCTGCCTTCGCCGTCAAGGTCCCCATGTTCCCGGTCCATACGTGGCTCCCTGATGCACACACCGAGGCACCGACAGCCGGGAGCGTCATCCTCGCGGCAGTATTGATAAAGATGGGGGCCTACGGATTCCTCAGGTTCAGCCTCCCCCTGTTCCCTGAGGCATCAAGGGCAATGACGGGTCCTATGATGATCCTTTCGGTGATTGCCATTATCTACGGCGCTGTGGTATGCCTTGCCCAGACAGACCTGAAGCGTCTCATCGCATACAGTTCAGTAAGCCATATGGGGTTCGTGACCCTCGGGATCTTCGCGCTCAACATACAGGGTCTCGAAGGGGGAATACTCCAGATGCTGAATCACGGGGTTGTAACCGGCGCGCTCTTCCTCTCGGTCGGCGTGATCTACGACAGGACGCATTCCAGGGAGATCAAAGACTATGGTGGTCTTGCGACGGTGCTTCCCGTCTATGCTGCATTCTTCATGGTATTTACCCTTGCCTCCATAGGGCTGCCCGGCATGAACGGTTTCATCGGGGAGTTCCTGATCATCCTCGGCGGCTTCGCCGCGAGCAAGGCGGCCGGCGTCTTTGCTGCCACCGGCATCATTATCGGCGCCGCCTACATGCTCTGGCTTTACCAGAGGGTCTTCTTTATGGAGACGAACGAAAAGGTTTTCGGCCTTCAGGATATGGACATGCGTGAGATTATCACGCTCGTGCCGATGATGGTCTTTGTCTTCTGGATAGGCATATATCCCGATACCTTCCTGAGTTTTCTCCACCCTTCTGTCCAGCATCTCATCGAGAGGCTTCATTCAGCAGGCGGACAGGAGCTGCAGGTTGCGGAGAAGATTGCGGAGATACTGCGGTGAAGGGATACTTCAGCGATCGTCGGCCAATGGTATTGACATTGAGTTTACGCGTGGAGGTTCTTGTATGCAGATGCCCGATATAAGTCCGATGATGCCCGAGATCATCATGCTCTGTCTTGCGCTGGCCGTCTTGATGATAGACCTCGCCGTCAGGAGGAAGGAGATCGTCGCGCTTGTCACTATCATAAGCGCAGGTGTAGTCATGTACTCTTTGTCGGGCCCATCGGGAGAGATATTCTCAGGCATGTACATAGCAGACGGCTACAGCCTTTTTTTCAAAATCATCTTCCTCATGAGCCTCGTATTGTCAACGCTCATATCCGTCAAATATATTGAACTGGAGAAGGTGAACTTCGGAGAATATTACGCGCTCATGCTCTTCGCGACCCTCGGTATGATGATCATGGCGTCGGCTGGAGACATCATCGTCCTGTACCTCGGCCTTGAGCTCATGGCCTTGAGTACGTATGTCCTGGCGGGCTTTCTCAGGCATGAACGAAAGTCCAACGAGGCTGCCTTGAAGTATTTTCTCCTCGGGGCCTTTGCCTCTGCCCTCCTCCTTTACGGGGCAGCAATTATCTATGGGCTGACGGGAACGACAAGCCTGAGGGTCATTGCAGGGTATCTTTCGAAGCAGGGGGTAGAAACAAGCCCTCCGCTCCTGCTTTCGATGATCCTCTTCGTCGTTGCCTTCGGTTTCAAGATAGCTGCGGTGCCCTTTCACATGTGGGCGCCCGATGCTTACGAAGGTGCGCCGACCTCTGTCACGGCATTTATGTCAGTAGGACCGAAGGCAGCAGGCTTCGCGGCCCTGGGGAGGGTCTTCTTCATCGCCTTTTCGAGCCTTGAGGTGAACTGGGCGGCGATACTCGCTCCGATCGCAGTCCTCACGATGGCTGTCGGGAATATCCTTGCCCTCTCTCAGACGAATATCAAGAGGATGCTCGCCTACTCATCGATCGCCCATGCAGGGTATGCGCTCATCGGCGTTATTTCGGGAGGAGGAGAGGGCATGGCGAGCATGATGAACTACCTCTTCATTTATGCCTTCATGAATATGGGCGCTTTTGCGATCGTGGTTATGCTGAGAACCGAGGAATGGCGGGGCGAAGAGATATCAGAATATGAGGGCCTCGCAAAGACCCATCCCCTTGCATCGGCCCTGATGCTCGTCTTTATGTTTTCCCTCACCGGTATTCCGCCGACTGCAGGCTTTATCGGAAAGTTCTACCTCTTCATGGCAGCGGTACACGCCGGTTACGCCTGGCTCGCCATTGCCGCCGTAATCTTCAGCTCTATTTCGGCCTACTTCTACCTCAGGATTGTTATGCTCATGTATATGAGGGAGCCGAGGGTGGAAGTCCCGCTTTCGACTTCCCCGTACACCGGAATCGCCCTGGCCGTTAGCGTTTTTGCGGTGCTTTGTCTCGGGGTCCTTCCGCAAACTTTTGTGGAGTTGTCCCGTGCTGCTGTGGCAGGGTTTTAAGCCGGATCACTCATCCGTCTTCTCTCGATGCCTACATCCGTTTCTCGGCAAGAGAATAGCCCTTGGCTATTATTTCGTCCACACAATCCTAATAATGGTCTGTCTGGTGTCAAGAGGCGTTTACGGTCCGCATGAGCGGGCCTGCCAATAACCCCGACTCTTGCCTACAAATCGGACATCGATCCCGAAATTTATGACCTATGGAGGTTGAGAATGCCCAGTAGGCAAGGGATTCCCTTCCTTGAGCCCCTCGTGGTCAGGTCTCCTGGTATCTGTTCCCGGGGGGCTGGATCCCGTAAGCCTTTATCTTCCGGTGGAGATTGCTTCGTTCGATATCCAGAAGTTCTGCGGTCTTTGATATGTTCCAGTTATTTTCTTCGATCTTCCGCGCGAGAAAATCCCGTTCGAAGGCGTCCCTTGCCTCCTTCAATGTCTGGTAATTGAAATAATCGGGACCGCTCTGTCTCCCCTTGATAATCTGGATATCCTTGACGTCAATCACCGTCGAAGGCGTCATGATTACCTGTCGTTCGATGAGGTTCTTCAACTCCCTGATATTCCCGGGCCAGTCATACTGCTGGAGCTCATGGATGGCAGCGGGCGTCATCTTTTTCTGCGGCTGTCCGTATTCAGCGAGGAGAGATTGGAGGAAATAATCGACGAGGAGAGGGATGTCCTCTTTTCTGTCCCTGAGAGAAGGCACGGAAATCGGTATGACATTGAGTCTGAAGAAGAGGTCGCTCCTGAAGGTGCCTTTTTCAGCCTCCTCCATGAGGACCTTGTTCGTTGCAGCGATAATCCTCACATCGACCTTAATGTTCGCGCTTCCGCCTACACGCTGAAATTCCTGCGTTTCCAGAACCCGCAACACCTTTGCCTGTGTCTGGATCGACATGTCTCCTATCTCATCAAGGAAAAGCGTCCCGCCGTCTGCGAGTTCAAACTTGCCCTTCTTCTTCTCCGATGCGCCGGTGAAAGATCCCTTCTCGTGGCCGAAGAGCTCGCTCTCGATGAGGTCATGGGGTATGGCGGCGCAATTCACCTCAACAAAGGGTCTTTCAGCACGGGGACTCATTTCATGGAGCAGTCGCGCGACCACTTCCTTTCCGGAACCGCTCTCGCCTGTTATGAGGACCCTGCTGTTGCTCGGCGCCGCCATCTCGATCTGTTCACGGAGCTCACTCATCGCGGGCGATTCCCCCACAAGTCTCCACTTCCTCGTCATATCCTCTCGCAACGTCCTGTTTTCCTTCTCCAGGGCGCTCCTCTCCATCGCCCTTTTTGAACTGAGGAGGACCCTTTCGAGGGAAAGGGGTTTTTCGAGAAAGTCATAGGCCCCCATCCTCGTGGCCTTTACGGCAACTTCGATATTCCCGTGTCCTGAGATCATGATGACGGGGATCTCCCTCTTCTGCGCCTTTATCTCTTTGAGGGTCTGGAGGCCATCCATTTTTGGAAGCCAGATATCGAGGAGAACAAGATCGACGCCCGTATCCTTGAGCACGCGGAGCGCATCTTCCCCTGAGCCCGCTGTTATGGTATCATACCCCTCGTCTTCCAGGATGGCGGTGAGGCTTTCCCGTATGCCTTCTTCATCGTCGACGATAAGGACGACAGGTCTCAATCTATCCCTCCTTCATCGGCATCTCGATCGTGAAGATCGTCCCTCGTGGTTCGTTGTCCCTCACGCGGAGGTAGCCTCTGTGCTCTGCGACGATCTTGCTCGCAATCGCTAACCCGAGACCTGTACCACCGTCCTTCGTCGAGAAATACGGAAGAAAGAGCTTTTCTTTGTCCTCTTCCCGTATCCCCGGGCCGTCATCAGCAACATCGAGAGATACCTTGTTCGATTTGGTGTTATACATGACGCTCACGACGATCTTCCCGCGGCCGTTCATCGCATGGATCGCATTGTCAAAGAGATTAATGAGGACCCGTTTGAACTGGTCGCCGTCCAGGTCTATCAACGGCGTCTCCGGCGGTATCTGAGCCGTTATCGTAACGTCCTTGTAATCCCGGTAAAGGTTAACGACCTCTTCTATTATACCACCGAGGGCAGAGGGCGCCTTCACGATCTCAGGCATTTTGCCAAACCGGGAAAATTCGTCCACGAGACCCCTCAGGCTGTCGACCTCTCTGATGATGGTTTTTGTCGACCGTTCAAAAACCTGCCCGAAATCACTGTCCTTCTGCTCCCATTTTTTTAGCATCCGTTCCGTCGAGAGCTTAATGGGTGTGAGGGGATTCTTTATCTCGTGGGCCATCCTCCTCGCGACCTCCTGCCATGCCAATGCCCGCTGTGCCTTTATCATATCCGTCAGGTCGTCGAAGACGACGAGGAGGCCAAGGTACCCGGAAACGTCGTCCCGCAACCCCATGATCGATACCTTGAGAAGCAGGCGTTTCCCCTTAACGGTCGCCCAGACCTCCCTTCCGACGCTTCCGAGATCCTTCAGCCGTATCCCGTGAACCATTTCCTGAAGCGAATCAGACTTGATGCGGGAGAGGATCTCGCGATAATTCTTGCCGATGACATCCTCTGGTCTGACGCCGAGGATAGAGCATGCAGCCCTGTTTATGGTAAGGCTGTTCCCATTCGCATCAAGGGATATGACGCCGCTCTGGATGTTTTCGAGGATGTTCTCCATGGAGAGTCGCCTTCTGTCGGATTCGATATAGGCCTCCTGGAGGGATTCCTTTCCGTCTTTCAGCTCTTTCACCATATGATTGAAGGAGTTTATGAGGAGACCGATCTCGTCATCCCGATCAACGCCGATACTCACATCGAGATTCCCTGATGCAACTTCGCCCGTTGCCTGGGCGAGACCCTGGATCGGTTCCGTAATGCCTCTCGCGAGCCTGAGGGAGACCCAGAGGGCCATGAAAATAACGATGAGCGTGAAAAAACCGAGGAAGAGGAGATAATTCAATTTCAGGGGTTGTTTCCAAGCCTCGAGTTTTACGTAGTCCTCATAGGCGTTCTTGATCTTTTCGACGTTTCCTGTGATCTCCCTTGGCACGCGGGAATCCACGATCAAGACTCCTGTCTTCTTCCCCGGCATTACATCGGGGACTGCTGCCCGGACAATATCACCGTCATCATCCGACAGAACCTCGGTGCCTTCCTTCCCTTCAAAAGCCTCTCGCACCACGTCGGAAGGGTTTTCAGGCATCTCGGTGAGATGAATGACACTGTATTCTATCGGCAGGGAACCCCGTGAAATGATCGCTTTCGCCGCCTCCAGGGTCTTCTTCCTCTCTATGTCATACACCGAACTCGCTATGTTCAGCGCGCTGTCGATGGGCTGCCGGAACTGGGGTGTAAACCACCGGTCTATGTAATTGGTCACGAGGCCGCTCGCCCCCAGGAAGAGGAGAACAGAAGGGATCGATGTCAGCACCACAAAGATGACGACGATCTTGGTCTTGAATTGTGATCCGAGCACCTTCCGTTTCCGTTCGAGGTAGAGCTTTGTCAGGTTCTTCCCGACAAAGAACATCAGCGTCAAGAGTGCAAGGATATTGACATTCATGAGGATGAGGAGGATGACCTTCGCCGTTATCGACAGAGAGCCGAGCCTCATGAAATGGACTTCGATGGCCGATGCAAGGAGAATAAAGAAGAGGAGCGCCGAGAAGACGAGGCCGAGCTTCTTCACCGCAGGCCTCCGATGGAGAAGACTGAAGAATCTCTCGCTATCTTGAATTCCTTCTCCGGGACAAAAAAGAGAAGGTATCCGATAACGGGAGGCAGGGACCTCAGACGGGATTCAACGGTAACCCTCACGAAATAATTGGAAGGCTCAAGTTCCCTTACATGGACGAGGGGGAGATCTTTGATGGCGAGCGTCCAAGCCAGCATCGAATCGAGGTCTTTGAATCTCCTCTTCACGAGGGTTGTGCCGTCAGAGGCCGCAGCAGTATATTCCTTTTTCACAGGATCAACCCTGAGGGTCTTCTGGATCTTCCTGCCTGCGATGAATTCGTCAGGCCAGGCGTTCCATACCCGGTAAAGGTCAAGATAGAAGGTTAGTTCCTTTGATATGCCGTTCTTCACGTCGGCAAGGTTTTTTTCATCGAGGATCAGCGAGGTTGAGACGCAAACTTCATCGTTTGTCAGCTCGACCTCGGGAGCCACGATCTCCACTCCATGTGCGGCAAGGGGAAGGGCAATGAGGAAAAGGAGAAAGAGGGCGCAGATCTTTGTCATCTAAGGCGTGTAATCTCCGAAAAAAGTTTTTTATCATTATATCACAGATGGTATAATAGGGCGGTTTATTACGACAAAAAACCTTGGCAGAAACAGGGTATGTCTTTGCCGGAATACCCTCTCAATCATGATATCCTTTGAAGGAGGAGGGTTTAATGGAACTCAAGGCAATAGGAGTAACCATCCCTGAAGGGTGCAATATCATTCTCGGCCAGACCCACTTTATCAAGACTGCCGAGGACCTCTACGAGATCCTTGCCACAACCGTGCCCCAGGCAAAGTTTGGCATTGCCTTTACCGAGGCCTCGGGCCCCTGCCTCATAAGGGCAGAGGCAAATGACGAGGAACTGGGAGGCCTGTGCGTGAGGATCCTGCAGGACATAGGAGCCGGACATGTATTTTGCATATTCCTGAAGGGTGCCTTCCCCATAGCCGTCCTGAATGCGATAAAGAACTGTCCTGAAGTCTGCGGGATCTATTGCGCGACGGCGAATCCCTTGGAGGTGATCGTCGCCTCGACGAAACAGGGGATGGGCATTATCGGCGTTGTTGATGGATTTCCGCCAAAGGGGCTGGAAGGAGAAGGTGATAGGAAACAGCGGCAAGGGTTTCTCAGGAAGATCGGTTATAAACTCTAGCGCGGGAGGCGAGATGATACCTGAATTGAAATATGATGATAAGGGTCTTATTCCTGCGATCATCCAGGACAGTGAAAAGGGCGATGTCCTCATGATGGCCTATATGAATGAGACATCTCTGAAGATGACGCTCGATACCGGATATACCCATTTCTGGTCCCGGTCACGCCAAAAGTATTGGAAGAAGGGCGAGACATCGGGCCATGTCCAGGAAGTGAAGGAGGTTTTCTATGATTGTGACGCCGATACCCTTTTGATTAAGGTCAGGCAGCATGGGGCCGGGGCCTGCCACACTGGCAACAGGACCTGCTTCTACCGTCGGATACCACTGCCGCTGAGAAAGGCGCTCGTCGGTGAGTGACTGTATATTCTGCAAAATCATCAGTCGGAAAATACCGGCAAGGATCGTCCGCGAAGACGACAGCATCCTGGCCTTCGAGGACATCAATCCACAGGCGCCGATGCATGTGCTCGTGATCCCCAAGAAACACATCGCAACAACCCTGGAGATCGGGGAGGGGGACCACGTTCTTATCGGCAGTCTCTTCAAGACCGCTAATGAGATCGCCCGGGAGAGGGGCTTAGCCGAACGGGGCTTCAGGCTCGTGATGAACACAAACCCCGAATCAGGGCAGACAGTCTACCATATCCATCTCCACCTCCTTGGCGGAAGGCATATGCACTGGCCGCCGGGATAAGGGAAAGGCATCGGACAGATCCCCTTCTGTGAAGGTCTCTTCGACGGGTAATGCTAGAGGATTTGACAAGAGACAGATTCCGCGGTAGTTTTTAAATAGGAATGATTCCCTCTGAGTGAAGCATCAAGGCGGCATAGAATAATAGTCACGGTACCGGGGGGCACGGATGCCCCGGAGAGACCGGCCGGCATTCCGGCCCGGGAACATAAAACCAAGGGAGGAGACTATGTGGAGAACTTCATTAGGTGTGGCAGCATCCGTTTTGTTGCTTTCCAGTCTTGTCTTTGCTGAAGAGGTAGTCGTCAAGATTAACCTGGTGAACGAACAGGGAGTGGGTAAGGAAATCGGTACTATTACAGCGTCAGACAGCAAGTATGGCATGATACTCACTCCGCAGTTGAGCGATCTGACGCCTGGACTGCACGGCTTCCATGTCCATGAAAAGCCTGATTGCTCCCATGCCATGAAGGACGGGAAAGCAGTCCCTGCCCTTGCAGCAGGCGGCCACTATGACCCTGCAAAAACGGGCAAGCATGAGGGACCTTATGGCAATGGACATCTCGGTGATCTGCCTCCTCTCTATGTCGCTGCTGATGGGAAGGCAACGCTTCCTGTTCTTGCACCCCGGTTAAAGGTGGCGGACATCAGGGGCAGATCGCTGATGATCCATGCCGGGGAAGACAACTATTCCGATATGCCAGCACCCCTTGGCGGCGGCGGCGCCAGGGCAGCATGCGGTGTGGTTAAGTAAGATGATTCACGGAAGGGCTTCCCTCCCCTATAGGGAGGAAGCAGCCAAACGATGCCTGAGATGAAAGGGAAATCCCTCACTCCCGCGCCTCAGAGGTGCAGGTTGCTGATACCTGCACCTCTTCAAAGAAATCAGCAATACCCTGCCATAGCATGGAAGAGATATTTCGCGATTGTCTATTGCATACAACCATGTGAGGGAGAAAAAATCCGCTGAGCCATTTTGTCGAAGGGTATTTTGCTGTTGCCAGAAGAAACGGATCGAACACCGAATAGAAGAACCCGGCAAAGGGGCTTATCATTATCATGATCTCAAGCCCGATGATAAAGTACAACACTATGGCGCTATTGGCAAGCGCTTTGGTCTTGTTCATAAAGCCTCCGTCCTTAATGTGTTCATTACAGAGAAAGAAACACTTCCCGTCCTTGCTGAATTCTCCGTGATGACCGAGACCATGTTCTCCTGCTTCGAGAGGAATGGGGATATCCTTGATGACCCTGTCGGTTTCGCTGTCGATCACCTGATGGATGTCCTCCGCCCTTTGTTGTTTCGTTCGCTGCGTAAAGGAGCTTTCCATCTCTCGATGGATGGAGGTAATGATTTGATCCCTAGTGTCCTGTGTCATTAATAATTGACATAAGTCGTTTTAATTTCTTGAAGATAGAATCAGCGGTAGCGGTCCAAATAAAGGGTGCAGCCTTTTCATTGTAATGGTCCACGAAGGTTTGAATATTACGGATCAGCTCTT
>DASRZP010000107.1 GCA_035686305.1 Thermodesulfovibrionales bacterium
AACAAGCTTGTCTGCTCACGCTGCCTGCCGGTTCTGATACACGGGGCGCATTGACAGAGGGCGAAGGACGAAGATGAAGAATGTCCTGCCTTCTTCCTAACCTTCGTCCTTTGTGCCCTTTATCGGCAGCCGAACCCGGAACGTCGTCCCCTTTTCACTGCTCTCTACGGTAATGGTACCCCGATGTGAAACCACGATCTTATGGACGATGGCAAGGCCCAATCCGGTCCCTCTGTCTTTTGTGGTGTAAAAGGGGAGAAAGATCTTATCCTTTATGGTATCAGGCACCCCGTGACCGGTGTCGGAAATCGTGATCTCAACAGAAATCCTGTCAGAGGAGAATCCGAAAGTCAGTTCGCCTCCATGGGGCATTGACTCGACGGCATTCTGGATAAGATTTGTGAATGCCTGCCTCAGGAGAATCTCATCGCCATAGATGGCAGGGATACCGCTGATACCGGAATTGACGGTGATGCCTTCCTGCCCGGAGGTAACGTTTTCAACACACGTCTTCAAAAGGGAGGCCACGTCCACGACCGTTACGTTCAATTCCGTCGGTCTGGCAAAGGACAGAAAGTCGGTGATGATCCTGTCCATAACCGCAATCTCTTTCGATACCGAATCTACAACGTGCGCCATGGAAGGGTCCATCTTTTTCGAGAGCAGTTTTGTATAGCCCGCGATCACGCCCATCGGGTTTCTGAGCTCGTGGGCAATGCCTGCCGCCATCTCTCCGAGACTCGACAGTCTCTCTCTTAACTCGGCCTGTGCTTCGAGGGCCTTCAGCTCCGTGAGGTCGGTAAATACGAGGATCTGCCCTATAGTCTCTTTCTTGGTATTCAGGAGCGGTGTTACCGTATAGCCGATATGGATCGCCTTGCCTGAGGGTGTGGTGTATTGGATGTCTTCTCTTCCCACGACTTTTCTGCTCTCGAGGATACTCCTGAGGGGGTCTCTGAAGACTTCCCCGTAGCTCTTTCCAATTACATCCTCTGCCCTGATCGAAAGGATCTTCTCGGCAGAGGAATTGACCTTGGTCACAATGAGAGCGCTGTCGAGGCTTATGACGCCGCTCGGCACGGACTGAAGGATATATTCGTTGTACGTCTCAAAGACATCTGCCCGTTCCTCAGCCTTCTTATGGAGGGCCGCGAGTTCCTTCTCCTTTTCCTTGAGCTTAACGACAAGCTCATGGAACGTGTCGACAACAAAGGAGACCTGTGACCCTTCCTTCTTTTCGAGAACATCCCTGTTCCTCCTGATCTTCGTCACCAAACGAAAGAGGAGGAGCATGATGAAGATACCGAGAAAGAGAAGGACAGAAATAGAAAAGACCCTTTCGTTCATCGATGGAGATAAAAAACCATGATCTCCTGGCCAACAAAGAGCGTCAGGATTGCCCCGGCCGCGAGAAAAGGGCCAAAGGGGAGTTTTGCCTTTCTCCCCGTGCCCGTAAGGACCATGACAAGTATGCCGACGATGGAGCCGATGAGACTCCCGGCAAAGGTTGTGAGAAGGATCGCCTTCCAGCCCATAAAGGCCCCGACCATGGCCATCATCTTTACGTCTCCCATACCCATGGCTTCCTGCCTGAGGATCAGCTGACTGACGAAGGCAATAAAGTAGAAGAGCCCTCCTCCTGCCAAGAGACCGATCATCCCCTCCTTGAAGCCGAGCGTTGCGTTGACCGCAAAGGGGTCCGGGAAGACCAGGGAACTCGCCACGAGACCGACGACAATCCCCGGCAGGGTTATGACATTCGGGATAATCTGAAAGTCAATATCTATAAAGGTTATGACGATCATGGACGAACAGAAGGCGAAGAGAAAAGGGGTCTGCCATCCAAGTCCGTAACGCCACACCGCACTGATATACATGAGGGCGTTGAGCGTCTCTACGAGGGGGTAGCGCAGAGGGATCTTCCCTGAGCAATACCGGCACCTTCCTCCGAGGATGAAGAAACTGATGATCGGTATGTTGTCATAGACCTTGATGGTCGTGCCGCAGGACGGACACCGTGAAGAAGGGCTGACAACGGACAGGCCCCTCGGGATCCTGTAAATACAGACATTCAGGAAAGAGCCGATGATGGCGCCTAAGAGGAACGTGAGGATAAAGATCACCGTCATACTTCCAACCTGCTGATCTCCGCTGCCCTCTTCTTCACATCTTCAATATCAGCGTCCATCCTTTCAAGATTCCTGAGCGCCTCGAGGATCGCCGCGTCCCTGAGTATCCGTTTGTCAGGCCCGTTTTTCAATTCGTAGACCCTCTCTCCGATGACCTTCATCAGACCTGCCCTTTTTCTTTCCATCTCTGCCGACTGGTAAAGGAGTCTCACGAGAGAAATCTCTATCTTCATCCTGTCGTTCAGCAGGGATGAGAACCATTTAATCTTTCCGACCCCCGAATCAAGATTGTCCTTAACCCTTTGCCACATTCCTCCCTCTCCTTCGCTTTTTACCTTTTGCCGGAGCGTCTCCCTCCGTCCCCGTTCATAACCACGTCCAGCCTTTCATCAGCCTGTTTTGAAGATCTCGACCTTCCCTGCCCAGAACTTCTCCACGGTCTTCTTTAAGTGAGGTTCGTTCCTGAACTCAGGATCAGTGCCTACGAGCGTGAATGCCTCTTTCCGTGCGGCCTCAAGAAGCTGTACATCGCGGGCAATGTTTGCATTCTTCAGGTCGGGGACACCCGACTGCTTTGTTCCGAAGAACTCACCCGGACCCCTGATGTCGAGGTCTTCTTCGGCGATCCGGAATCCGTCGTTGCTCTTCGTCATAACGCCGAGTCTCCTCCTTGCGTCGTCGCCATAGGGCTCATAGGCGAGCAAGAAACAGTACGACTGGCCGGCCCCTCTGCCGACCCTCCCTCTCAGCTGATGAAGCTGAGAGAGGCCAAAGCGCTCTGCGTGGACAACGAGCATCATCGTCGCGTTGGGGACATCAACCCCCACTTCAATCACTGTCGTGCTGACAAGGATATTAATCCCTCGCCCCTGAAAAGCAGCCATCACCGCTTCTCTTTCGGCAGTCTTCATCTTACCATGAATGATCGCCGTCCTGAAATCGGGAAATATCTTCTCAAGCGCCGTTTTGCCTGCTATGGCAGATTTGAGGTCCGAGTTTTCCGATTCCTCGATCATGGGGTAGACTACGTAGATCTGACGTCCCTTTTTCACCTCTGACGAGATCGCTTCATATATGAGGGGCTTCTGACCGCTGGTGAAAAGCCTCGTTATGACAGGATTCCGGTTGGGAGGAAGCTCGTCTATGACCGAATAGTCCAGGTCTCCATAGATCGTCATCGCAAGGGTCCTCGGTATAGGGGTTGCAGTCATGACCAGGACATGGGGATTATGGGCCTTTTTTCTCAGGGCAGCCCGCTGGAGCACTCCAAAGCGGTGCTGCTCATCAATAACGATAAGACCCAGTTTCCTGAACTGCACCCCTTCCTGGATCAGGGCATGGGTTCCGATGACGAGGTCCCTCTCCTCTGATCCCGGCTCCCCGGGCTTCTCTTTTTTCCCGCCCGTGAGGAGCGTGATTCTGAGTCCCAGGTCCTTCAGGAGGCGTTGAATGTTGATGTAATGTTGCTCAGCAAGTATCTCGGTCGGCGCCATGAGAGCCGCCTGACACCCGCACTCGACGGCCCTCAGCATCGTCAGGAGGGCAACGATCGTCTTGCCGCAGCCCACGTCTCCCTGGAGTAACCTGTTCATGGGAAAGGGCTGCTTCATATCATAGAGAATCTCCTGAAATACCCTCTGCTGTGCAGCAGTGAGTTCAAAGGGAAGTCTCTTCATGAGTTTCTCAGTCAGCGGACCGCCGGCGGTAAAAGCGATTCCCGGCAGTCTACTCTCGCCGCGCTTTATGATGGCAATCCCGATCTCGAGATGAAAGAACTCATCAAAGGACAGCCTCCGGTGGAAGGCCGTAACACCTCTGTTAAGCTCGTCCATATCGGTGTCGGCCTGCGGGAAATGGCCGTTCAGGATGCTCTCTCTTAACCCGGGGAGGGAATTCCTCGACCGTATTTCCTCGGGAAGGGAATCGACCATCTTCTCAAGACAGGTGTTCAGAATATGGTACAGAAGCGAACGCAAGACCCTCAAGCTCAAACCTGCAGTGGTCCTGTATATCGGGACGATCCTCGATGTATGGACCATGTTTTCCGCGTCGTCGTCGAGAAACTCGTACTCTGGCTTATCGATTTCGAATCCGCGGCCCCGATACGGATTCTGTTTCACGATCCCGCTCAGGATCAGTTCCTGTCCCACGGTGAAAAGCCTCTTCATGAAAGGCTGGTTGAACCACTTCCCCTTCAGGAGCCCTGTCCCGTCAGAGATGACGAGCTCAAAGATCGCGAATCTGCTCCTAGGGAGACGGACGACGTCCATCGAGATAATCCTGCCGACTGCCGTCTCCATGGCGCCGCAGGTCAGCTCATGGATTTTCTTTATGTTTCTCCTGTCTTCGTAGCGGTAGGGGAGATAATAGAGGGCATCACGGACAGTGCTGATCTTGAGTCGACCTAACAACCTCGCCCTCTGGGGGCCGACGCCCTTTATATACTGGATCGGGATTTCTGAAGGGTCCCTATCCATCAGCAGGGGTAAGGGTCACCCCTGGTGATGTTCCGGATTTTTGGGCTCAAGGCCCTGCTTCAGCGATTCCTTCTTTGCGGCCTCCTGCATGGTCTTATCGATCTCATCCATACGCATCTTTGAGTATTCAGACTCACTGATAATATCGATGTCCCATCCTGTGAGCTTCATCGCGAGTTTCACATTCTGTCCCCTCTTGCCGATGGCGAGAGAGAGCTGCTGGTCATTGACGATCACCATCGCGGTCTTTTCTTCCTCATTGATTCCGATCTTGTCCACGGTGGCAGGGCTGAGCGCCCGTGAAAGGAGTATCCTTGCGTCATCGGTCCAGGGGATAATGTCGATCCTTTCTCCGCGGAGCTCGCGCACGATGGACTGGACCCTTGTCCCTTTCATGCCGACACAGGCGCCCACCGGGTCAATCGTCGAATCCGTTGAGTAGACAGCTATCTTTGTCCTTTCCCCGGGCTCACGGACAACATTCTTAATGACGACAAGCCCCTCCGAAATCTCCGGCACCTCCATCTTGAAGAGCTCGACAACGAAGTTCGGATTCGTCCTTGAGAGCTGTATCATCGGTCCCTTCGGCGTGATCCTTACATCCTCGATATAGACCCTGACGGTATCTCCCCTCTTGAGGTTTTCCCCTGCAAGGGTGTCTTTCTGCGGGAGTACCGCCTCGGTCTTTCCGATATTCAGGTAGTAGAATCCCTTTTCTTTTCGCATGACGAGTCCGCTGAGAACATGGCCGACCTTATTCTTGAATTCAGCATAAATGACATCCCGCTCCGCTTCCCGGACGCGCTGCAAAATGACCTGCTTCGCCGTCTGAGCCGCTATACGCCCAAAGTCCTGGAGATGAATCGGAAACTCGACCTCGTCACCAAGAGCCTTATCGGGGAATCTCACCTTTGCGTCTTCGACAGATATCTCCTCGTTCTTGTCAGCGACCTCTTCTACAATCCGTTTTATCTCAAAGACATCGATATTGCACGTTTTCGGATCGATCCTTAGATTGATATTTGTCCTGCCGCCATATTTCTTCCGCGCAGCCGAAAGCAATGCCGACTCGAGGGTCTTCAGAAGCGTCTCTCGTGATATGCCTTTCTCTCTGCTGATCTGTTCAACAATGAAACAGAGCTCTTTTGTCATCTCATCCTACCTCAATCTCGATCTGGGCTTTCGCTATCATGGCAAAGGGTATTTCAATTTCCTTCGTGCTGTCCTTTTTCCCGCTCAGGGAAAGCACTACGGAACCCTCGCGGACCTCCTGAAGCCTCCCCAGAAAAAAACTTTGCTTATCGATCATCCCTCTCGTAACGACCCTCAAAAGTTTCCCGAGATTCTTTCTGAAATCCTCCAGGGTCTTCAGCGGTCTGTCAATCCCCGGAGACGAAACCTCCAGTGAGTAAGGACCCCGTATCGGGTCTTCAACGTCCATAAGCCCTTCGAGGCTCCTGCTGAAGGTCTCACAGTCGTCGAGGGTGACGCCGCCTTCCTTATCAATGAAGACCTTGAGGGAAATCCTCCTTCCCTGTCCCACCAAGCGCACATCCACAACATGAAATCCCAGTTCACCGGCCACCTGGCCGGCAAGAACCCTGATCCTCTCCTCAACCCTTCTGTCCATATAGAAAACAAAAGAGTGGTTCAAACCACTCTTTCTTAGAAAATACCAATCTCTATAATAATAACTTCCTGACCAAAAAAAAGCAATATCAGGGGCGGACGGCCGCCCCCGATATCACGAAGCGGAAATTACTTTCCAGGAGCTGGAGCCGGAGCTGGTGCCGGTGCCGGTGCCGGAGCTGGTGCCGGTGCCTCAGCAGGCTTCGGGGCCTCCATAGGCTTCGGAGCCTCAGCAGGCTTCTCAGGAGCCTTCTGACAGCCGACAGCAAGGGCAAATGCTGCTATCAGCAACAATGAAAGTAACAGAGCTATGATCTTCTTCATCTACGTGTCACCTCCTTCCCATCGAAAGTAATCTTTAACCACAAATTTAATACCACGATAGGGACGGTAATGTCAAGAGAAAATTTGAATTCTTCTTCTCATATCTTCTGAGCTCCCCCTCAATGGTATTAAGGCTTATGCCCTCATCCGGTCTAGGTGCCTGAAAGAAAGGCTGTTCTCTTTATGGCTCCCGTCAGATACGCTTTAAACTTCTCGGGGAAAAGCCACTGGATCCCGAGTTTCTCGGCCCACTTTATGAGACCCTGATCAGCAGAAACGAGAAGGGCATTGAGCTCCATGGCGAGGAGAAGGAGATCAACATCCTCTTTGCTGTCGATGATACCTTCCCGCAGGGCCTCTCGATACTTCCTCCTCAAATCCGGGATAATCTCCTCAGGTTTCTTCTTTTCAGCAGCCCTGACCGAACTTTCGGCGACCCTGAGGCCGCGGTTGATCCGTTCTCTCATATCCTCGATCAGCTCATAGAGGAGGATCGCTGGGCACTTCAGTTCGTGTTTTTTGGGAGGCTTTTGATGGAGTATCACAAGGAGGTCCCCCGGGATCTTCTCTCTCTCGACAAAGTGGAGGAGTTCTTCGAAGATGGAAGGAGGCATGTAGAACTCAAGGATATGGATCTGGGCCGCCATAAAGAGGAACGTTTCGAGGGCTTCCGTCGGTGTGCTGCCGAGGCTCGTTCTCACATCAGGGTTGACGAAAAGGCTCGTATCGAGGACAACCCTCAGCGGCATTGAAGACCGATGTGTGACAGGTGACAGGTCCACAATTTTCTTCTCTGACTCGTCCCTCATCAGCAGTCACGCGTCTCTCTTTTGAGCCTCACAGGAGCCATAGAGATTAAAGCTGTATGAATTCCACGATCTGCAACTCGGACATCGTCCGGTCCACTCCTGCGAAGAAGCGCCACAGGCATTGCAACAGTAAAGCATCTTGAACGGTTTCTTTATATCGATCACCTTCCTGAACTCATCTACGGCCCTGTCCCATTGCTGGCGCCTGACATAGATGTTTCCGAGGAGCTGGTGCAGTATAGGGTAAGGGGAGCCGCCCGAGTCGAGGCCGGAGAGGGTCTCGAAGGCGTCATCGAGCATCTCGAGCCGGTAATAGAGCTTACCGAGGAAAAAACTGAGGGTCTGGTTCTGCGGTGACCGGGAAAGGGCGTTCTTATATAACCTGATAAGCCTCGCTGGTTCGCCAAGGTTGATGAGAAGGTCTTCGACCCTCGCCAGGATGATCATGGAAGAGGTCTGTTCAAATCCCTTTTCGAGAAAACTTATCACCTCTTCCGTATCTCCCTCCCTGACCATCACCTCAGCAAGGCCGAGATATGCAGGGATAAAATTCTTGTCGAGGCGGATGAGGGTCCTGAAGGCCTTCTTGGCCTTTTCATACTGCCCGTTTTCGAGACTGTACCGCCCCTGCTCATACTTGTACCCGAGGAGATTCTTCTGTTCTCTCTGGCGATCTCTTTCGTGATGTTCGGACTTTATCACCGTCTTCTGAAGGTCGATAATCTCATCCCACTCATCCTTCTTCTCCATGAAAGACCGCTTTATGTAGAGGGCGCTGAGATTATCGGGATCGGCGTCAAGGATCTCATCGAGATACAAGCGGGCATCGGGGATGCGGTTGGTCTTCTCCATGACCCTCACGAGAGAAAAGAGCACCTCAAGGTTCTGCGGCTGGATCTCTTTCGCCCTTTTGTAATACGTTATCGCCTTGGAGTAATCTTCACTCTCCACTGCGATGTCCCCGAGCCTCAGGATCGTGTCGAGGTGTCCGGGATCTTCCTGCAGTATCCCTTCAAGGGCCGCTTTTGCCTCTTCTCCATTATCCGCAAGGATAGCGTTCAGCGCCTTTGAATAGAGTTCCTGAACCTTCAGGTCCCTCTTCTGTTTCCGCTGGTACTGTCTCCCTTCAATGAACCGCTTTGTATCCCTGATAAAGAAGATAATGAGTGTCAGCGCAATCCCTGATGCCGACGAAAGGAGAATGAGTGCGATCTTCGGCATCTCATAGATCGTCTTCGGGGTGATGGTAAGGCTTACCGTCTCCTTGTTCAGGAGGGCAAAATATCCGAGGGCAACAAGGAAGACGACAACGATAAGGAGGGCAATCTTCCCCATCAGGACCGCGGCCCTGCCTTCCCCATCCAGCCTGGAACGACGGTATTTTCCATGTTATTTCCCGCCCTCACCTTCTATTGAGACCCGCGGCGCGTCGAGCCAGAGTTTTTCAAGCTCATAATAGTTTCTCGTTTCGTCTTCGAAGACATGAACAACAACATCACCAAAGTCAATGAGGGCCCATCGGGCAGAACGTATCCCTTCAACAGACAGGGGCTTTATTGATTTTTTCCGGAACTCGGCCTCGATTTGGTCGGTAATGGCCCTCACCTGGGTTGTGCTTTCACCGGAACAGATAACAAAGTAATCTGCAATGATGGTCAACCCTTTGAGCTCAAGGATTACGGTCTCCTGTGCCTTTTTCGCAAGTGCCGCCTTTGCGGCAAGCATGGCCTTATCGATACTTTCTAAAGGTCGTCACTCCCTTCGCGATAGAGATTATGTGAAATTATAAAAGATTCTACGGCATCTGGCAACAGGTATTTTATGCTTCTTCCGTGCCTCAGGAGGATTCTGATGGCCGTTGATGATATGGGAAAGGGTGTGACGCTCAGCATCACAACCTCTCTGCCGCTCTTCAGGCTTGTCTGAAAAAGATCAAGCCCCCCGGCGTCAAGGGAGGAAAAGACGCCTTCCTCAGCCGGTACTGTCGGGGCAAGTCTTGAGAAGGTGAACCCGGGCCTCGAGATTACAACGAAATTGGTGAGGGCCATGAGTCTCTCAGGCTTATACCATGAAGGGATGTCAAGAAAGGAATCGATGCCGACGATGAGGTAGAACGCTCTGTCGGGATAAAGGTTGCCGAGGGTCTCGATGGTGTTTACAGTATAGGACTTTCCCGGCCATCTCTCTTCGACGTCAGAGATCTCGAAAAAGGAGTTCCCTTCTATCGATATCTCTGTCATCTCGTATCTCAGGTCAGCAGGTGCAAGATCGCTGCTCTTGAGCGGAGGACTCGAGGAAGGGATGAAGAGTATCTTTTCGAAACCGAGTTTTTCTCTCACCTCTTCAGCGGCCCTGAGGTGTCCGTAATGAACAGGATTGAAGGTCCCGCCGAATATGCCGATCTTCTTGTCAATGCCCATGGACGGTGAAAATCAGCGTACCATACGGAGGCAAGTCATTCAATCCCCATCTTTTTCAGGGCCTCATCTCCTGATCCCTTCGTAGCCGGCGCTTCCTCAGGCAGGTAGAGCATCACGCCGCCCTTAACGGGCCTGAGGACGATCTTTCCCTCCTGCGCCAACCTGTTTGTTGCCTCGACAGGGTTTTCTCCCTCGAAATACTTCTTGAAGGCTTCGTTGAATCCGGAAAAGACCGTATGAATCCCCTTATACCCCTCCTTCCTCAGACTGACGATGGCCTTTCTTACAAACTCTTCGTGACTCATCTTTTCTGCCATGTTTCCCTCCTTAACGGTTTTATGGTATTGCCGAAACAGGATCCAAACGCTCTTTTCCCCGATCCTCACTCTTCAGTATACACGCTATGTCATCGAAAGATGCAGCTATTTTACATTCCGGAAGGGATTTAATAAACTGCGGGCCATAGCTTCTCGTCCTGACCCTTGAGTCCATGACCACGACAGCGCCCCTGTCCATCTTTGTCCTGATCAGTCTTCCGAAGCCCTGCTTGAGGAGTATCACGGCTTGGGGCACCTGGTAATGGGTAAAGGGGTTCTTGCCTTCCCTTTCAAGGGCCTCCATCCTCGCCTCGGTCACCGGCTCGTCAGGGACCGCGAAGGGCAGCTTTGTTATGACCACACATTGGAGATCATCACCGGGCACGTCTATCCCCTGCCAGAAGGTGTACGTGCCGAAGAGAACCGTATGTCTGTTCTTCCGAAAGGCTTGCATCAAACGGTAGTTATCCATGTCCCCCTGTTTGATAATCTCGATCCCCGGCACGTCGACTTCGTCGTATACCTTCATCATGAGATGGTAGCTCGTAAAGAGTACCAGTGTCCTGCCCTTCGTGACACCAAGGACCTCCCTTATTCCCCTCACAAGATCCTCCTCAAAGGAGTCCGATCCCGGTTCACCGATGCCGTCAGGTATACAGAGCACCGCCTGGCTATGATAGTCAAAAGGCGAACGGAGCAAGAGGGTGCGGGCATCGGGCAATCCCAGGCGTTCCTTTATATAGTCGAAGCTTCCCTGTGTCGTTAGCGTTGCGGATGTCAGGATCGCCGGCGAGATGACACCAAAAACCTGGTTTTTCATGATCGATGCAATGTCAAGGGGAGTCGCAACCACGCGGAGTCTCTTGCCGTCCCTCTCCGCCCAGTATACATGATCTTCCATCTCCTGATCCAGGATCGCCTGCAGCGAAAGGGAGAGGGCGTCGCTTCTCGAGGCCAGGGCGGTTATCTCCCTCTCCTCCTCTTCTCCCACGGCTGCTTCCTTCAGCATCTTCAGCTCATCCGCAAGACCTGCCAGTGTCTCTGAAAGATCATTTCGAATAAAATGCCTATCTCGAACCCTGAGGGTCGAAGAATCTCCGACCCTCTCCGACAGGAGGCAGAAAAATTGATCTCCCTGCATTCTGACCAGATTGAGGAGAGCGCAGAACTCGTTCCAGGCTGAGGGCTGCAACCAGGAGAGGCGCGAAAGCAGACCCTTTCCATGAGGGTTCAGAAGAGAATCGAGGAGATGTCTCAGACGGTAATTGGAAAATTCTACACCGAGATAATCGGCTGCCACGTCCTCAAGCTCATGTGCCTCGTCAAAAACGGCTGAGGTGAACTGAGGGATGACATTCCATCCCGACGCCACGTGCGCAAAGAAGAGATGGTGATTCGTGACCAGGATATGGGCCGACCGCTCCTTCATCTTCGCCTTCTGGTAAAGGCAGACGTCGAATTTCCTGCAGTCCTTTCCATAACAGAGATCGCTCTCGCGGCATACCTTCTGCCAGAGCCACTGAGGCACATCTATCTCCGACCTGATGCCCCCTGCGGTCTTCTTTGCCCAGACCCTGAGCCTGCTGATCATCTTCGCCCCGTCACCTTCGAACAACCCGTGGGTGTTCGCCTGCTCCAGTCTCCTGAGGCAGAGATAATTTTCACTGCCGAGACAGAGGGCAAAACGCAGGCCTCCAAAAACGTGTTCCCTGAGAAAGGGAAGTTCCTTTTCGATGAGCTGCCGCTGGAGCGTCTTTGTATACGTCGAGACAACGGCCCTCCGGCCTTCTTCAGACAAGACATGGCCGATAAGGGGGATCAGATAGGCAAGACTTTTTCCGACACCCGTCCCGGCCTCGACGATGAGGTCTTCTCCTTCATCGAGTGCGCCGTCAATCGCCTCTGACATCAGGAGTTGCTCAGGCCTGGGTTCATAGTCCGGGAATACCGAAGAGAGAAGACCGCTCGAGCCAAAATACCTGTCCACGGTCACTCCGAATCGGCCGCCAGGAAATCAAGTCTTCTCGGCGTCTGGTCTATCTGTTCAAGAGTCGCTATCTCTTCAGCGCCCGCAACCCCGAGTTCCTTGAACTTCCTGATGGAAGGGAGGATCCGGGATTCCATCGAACCCACAGCCCTGTTGTATGAGCCGATGGCCTTTTCGAGATGGGAACCGAGACTCTCAAAATGTTTGGCAAGGGTGCTCATCCTCTCATAGAGTTCCTTGCCGAGAATACTCAC
>DASRZP010000108.1 GCA_035686305.1 Thermodesulfovibrionales bacterium
AAAATGCACTTGGCCTTATTTTATGCTCTTTCAGACGCTATACGAGGCTGGATATCATTAGGTAGGCAATTCAATGGCTAAATTGAAGTGCAATTCCAATTACTTACGAGACATGGGAGATCCATCGGCGAAAGTCGGGTCTGAAACTCGTTCCAATCCCGCGTTTCGCCAAGCATAAGTCGGCCAACGGCAGCGGCACGGTTGGCCTGCCTGATCATAGCTGCTTCTTTGTCGCGGCCAGAGAGTTGAGTCATTCTCGTTTCATTCTTAGTCAGTCCCGGCGGTAAGCGCCCGCCCGAAGGGCGTGTCCGTCTTGACTGCCCGGTTCCTTGCCCGAGCGGTGCGAGGGAGGGAACGAGGAAACTGTGCGATGGCTATCAGCGTTCCATACGAGTGTTTTGTTAGCATCAGATACGTTCAAGATACCTTTTCAAGGCGTTCTGCGACCCAGACTTTAATGATAGATTGACGGGGAACACCCAAGCGTCTCGCTTCTTTATCCAATAAATGAATCATCCACAAAGGGAAATCTACATTTACTCTTTTTTGTTCTTGTTCGGGTCTTCTTGCTTTTGATACATCCAGATATTTAGTAATATCCTCTTTGCCTTCGTCGAATTTCTTTTCAAACTCACGAGCTTTCATAGATATCAACCTCCTCCTTCCTTGAACGTCGCACTGAAATAATTCTTATCTTTTCAGTCCGATATGTGATAACTCCCGACCAATGTTTTCCCAGTATTTTTCCAATGACCAAAAATCTCGCTTCATCGCTGGCTCTTACAGGAATCTCGACGAAGTCCGGATCATCCCACAATTCTTGTGCCTCATAGAAATCAATGCCGTGTTTCTGTTTGTTGCTTTTGCTTTTTTCAGGGTCAAATTCAAACTCCATGATATATTTATTATACCTTAAATATACCTATCGTCGATAATGATATTTTGATGCCAATGCGGCGGACCAACTAATCTTCCAACTGTCAATCTGGTATAGAGATGCACCATATCAAAAACGTTTCAATTTTGAACAGTATCGGATCCGCAGGCTAACAACGAAGAACGCTCACAAAAGCGAACCAAAACCGGGTAATGCAAAGAAACCATTTCGAAAACCCATGGTTCTAGAAAATGTGGAGCGTTCATGCCTGTTCAATTTTGAAACACAAGCAAGCTCTCCGCAAACACAATTATGCTGATATTTCAAATAGTTATATTCTGGCACTGCCCTTGCTCTTCTTAATAATAACAGATAGAAAGAAAGGAGGCTTAGATGAAGGGTTACAGAAAGGTTCTTATAGCAGTAAATGGTTCAAAGGATCTCCTCAGGCAGGGCCTAAGGGTTGCTGAAGACGAGAAATGCTGGGTGACTGTGGTTAAGGTCGTCCCCCCTCATGACGGCAGCCTGAACCTCACAGCTGTCAAGAATATCGGAGACCTCCTTGACAACGGCGCGAGGAAAGCAACGGCCGAGATCAACGACATAGCAGAAGCTGAGAAGGTCCTCGTAAAGACCCGGATCGAAGAGGGAGAGATCCATGAGAAGATCCTCGAGGTTGCAGAGGATGAAGACTGCGACCTCATAATCATGGGTCAGAACAAGACGAATTGGTTCAAGAGATTGTTCGGAAAGAATATTGTCGAAAAGATTATCAACCAGGCCCCTTGTCCCGTGCTCGTTGTCGGGACATAGGACCTTGAGGAGAAGATAATGAAAGGGAAGCAGCTTCTTTTTGTCACGTACCATGACGAGAACTTTGAAGACGGTCTCTCCTATGCCCTGGATCTTGCGAAGACCATGGATGACAGCATCGAGATATTATTGATCTATAAGAGGAAAGGCCTTGAAAAATTTGACGACATGATGAGCGCAATCAGCTTTGCCGAAGCCGGTGAGTTCAAGACTGCGCGGGAGCTGATCAGCGAGGATTACCGGAAGAATAATGAGGATTACGAAGAGAAGGTTGCAGCCCTGAAAGAGAGGGGCAGGAAATCCGGCATTACCATGGAAATCAGCACTTCAGCCATGGATGTCATATCATCCATAAAGAACATCCTCAGGCAGAACACAAAGATAGACCTCGTACTCCTGAGCCCGAGTATTACCAATAACGGAGTCATCACGTCAAAAGTTTTGAACAAGCTCGTCAAGACGGCTTCGAGACCCATTGTCACCATGGCAAAGCAGGTGGGAGCCGCCTGAATCAATACTGAGAAAATAAGACAGAGAAAAGGAGGAATTTCAGATGTATCTTTATCTGCCTGTAGCATTAACAAGCATTCACATCATGATACCCGTGGGTCTGGGACTGGCCGTAGGTCTGCTCTCAGGTCTCTTCGGTGTTGGAGGGGGCTTCCTGATGACACCGCTCCTCATTATGTTTGGCATACCGTCAACGGTTGCAGCCGCAACTGACTCGAACCAGATCGTAGCGGCATCAACGTCTGGGACATACGCACACTGGAAAGTGGGCAACGTTGATTTCAAGATGGGGCTCTATCTCCTCGTCGGAGGTTTTGCAGGGGGGCTCCTCGGTGTCCAGGGTATTAAGGTCCTCAGGGCAATGGGCAATGCGGACTTCGTGATAAAGATGACCTATGTCCTCATGCTCGGGATCGTCGGGACCTACATGTTCATAGAAAGCCTTTCGAGCATGAAGAAGAAGACGGCAGAGGCAAAACCGACAAGGGAGTCGGGCCTTGCGAAATTCCTCAAGTCCCTTCCCCTCCAGACACATTTTGAGAAATCAGGCGTCACCCATTCGGCGCTCATACCGGTTATCTTCGGCGGCTTTGTCGGAATTCTCGCTGCTGTGATGGGCGTGGGCGGCGGGTTCCTCATGGTCCCCGTCATGGTCTATATTCTCAGGATGCCGATGCATGTTGTTGTCGGGACGAGCCTCTTCCAGATATTATTCAACTGCATCGAGGTCACCTTTCTTCAGGCCTATACCAACCACAATGTCGATTTCATTCTCGCCGTCCTTCTTCTCCTTGGTTCAACGATCGGTGCCCAGGTTGGGACTGTCTTCGGACGAAAACTCAAAGGCGAACAGCTCAAGATAATCCTTGCAGTGATCGTCCTCGCTGTGACGGTCAAGATCGTCTTTGAGCTCACCATGGCTCCGTCATTACTTCTTTCAAGAGGAGGAGGTCACTGATGAAAGAGATATGGACATCAGAAGTCGGAAGAGGGAAGATAACGTTCTGCTTATCGATAGCACTCCTTGTCCTCTTCGTTATCACGAGATATCCGGGTCAGGCTTCGGCAGCACTCACGGTCACAGCAAACCATGACCGCATAAAGATCGACTTCCTGTACCACGGAAGCTCGGTCAGCGTGAGGGGCGAGGCAGATGCAGGGACCGACCTTATTGTCAAGATAGCGTCACCAGAAGGGCATGAGGCATTGAAGAAAAAAGGGAAAATGGCCGGCTTATTGTGGATGAATGTGGGCGAACTCACCTTTGAAGGTGTCCCGACCCTCTATTTCGTCCATAGCACAAGGAAGCTTGAAGATATCCTGAGCCGGGAAGAGATGGACAAATATGTCATCGGTTATCCTGCTCTCGAAAGACACGCTGAACTGAAACCTGCCCTGACGGAAGGAGAAAAGGACCTGTGGTTCCGGGAATTTCTCAAGTACAAACAGGCATCGAGACTCTACGACATGTCTTCGGGAAAACTCTACACTTCCGATATGAAGAAAGAATCTCCTGACCTCGCGGCGGGGAAGGAAGGAAAACAGAACTACTACACCCTTCTGGACTGGCCATACCAGGCGCCTCCCGGTGACTATATCGTTACTGTCTACGCCGTCAAAGACAACAAGGTCATCGAAAAGGCAGAAACGGCGGTTGTCGTGGAGCAGGTGGGGCTGGTAAAGACCCTCTCTTCCATGGCAAAGAACAGAGGAGCACTCTACGGAATGCTCTCAATACTCGCTGCCCTCGGCGCAGGCTTTGGAGTCGGAATGGTCTTCAGGAAAGGCGGAGGAGCGCATTAGTCTCATGTATGACAACATCCTGGTAGCCTTTGACGGATCAGACTATAGCAAGGCGGCCCTTACGGAAATTTCCCACTGGATAAACAGGCACGGCGGGAATGTCTCCCTTGTCCACGCCGTTTACTTTGACGAAGAGGAATTCAGCATCGCTCCCGAACAGAGGGAAAAGCGGCTGGAACTGGGAAAGAAGATATGCTTCCAGAAAAAGGAGAAACTATCCTCAGAATTCGGTCTTGACGCAGACTCTCTGGTCTGCGAGGGGGACCCGCCGGAAGTTATCGTCGATATCGCGAGCGAAAAAAAAGCTGATCTCATCGCCATGGGCACCCATGGCAGAAGGGGTCTCAAGAGGCTCTTGATGGGAAGCGTGACGTCAGCGGTGATCGTCCAAGCCCCCTGCGACGTTCTCGTGGTTAAGAGGCCCTGCAGCAAGTGCACGGGAACGTATAGATCCATCATGGTTCCCTTTGACGGTTCCGACTCCGGCAGGAGTGCCCTCAGCAGGGCGTGTCATCTGGCAAAGATTGACAATGCCGAAATAACAGCCCTCTATGTCATCCCCCGGTATGAGGAGATGATCGATTTCTTCAAGACCGAGTCGATAAGGAGCAGTCTCGGTCAGGAGGCAAGAAAGATCGTCGACAGTGCAGCAGACCTCGCAGCGGCCCAGGGCATTTCGATCAAGACTGAGATCGTCGAGGGACAGGCTGCGGAAAAGATCGTCGACAGTGCGAAGAAGATGAAGATCGACCTGATAGCCATGGGCAGTCACGGACACCGGGGTGTTGATAAGGCAATCCTTGGAAGCACTGCCGAAAGGGTCATCATGTATGCCGCCTGTCCCGTACTGGTCGTAAAACGGTAAAAATAAAAGGGTTCGGTTCTCGTCCCTCCTAAACTTAGAATTTTACGTTGACACGGACTTTCAAGGAGTTTCATAATAGAACATGAGTTGAAGCCATTGCTGTGACCTATCAGGAGTGAGAAGGAGGTGATAAGAGCGGGAACGGATGTTTTCGGTAAGGGCCTTGTCCACTAACGAAAAGAAACATTGGGAGGAAAGATGAGGAAAAGAGTCGTTCTTTTGTTGCTTGTGGTATTTGCCATCGCCGGGTACGTGATAGCTTCAGCCGTTGAGATGGCTGACACCTGCCTCACAGGACCGGGCGATTCCATTGAAGCAAAGGTCGTGACACCTGAAGAGGGGGTTACGTTCAACGCCACTGCCTATATTGCCGGGCACGGAGGGCATATCGCCGTAGTCGATATGAGGACCATGAAGCCGCCTACGGATATGGAAAAGGGCAGAATCGTCCTTACGGAAGCAGGTTCTGAAATGGAAGGCAAGATCGCGGGCATGAGCTTCGAAGAGGTCAAGAAGGCCGGAGGAACCCACGGCCAGGCCATCGTAGCCGAGAAGGGGAAGAAGGTTCTCGTCGCCGGAACCCTGAGCGGAGACGTCTATAAGATTGATCTCGCTACGGGAAAGAAGTCGGGACCCTATAAGGTGGGCGAGAAGTTCTGCGGCGCCGTCGTAGGACCCGACGGAAATATCTACTTCGAGGACATGGCTGACGGCAATGTCTATGTATGGGATTCCCAGAAGCTGAAGACCGTTGACAAGATGCCTGTAGGAAAGGCTGTCTGCGGAATCCAATGGACGAAGAACAACAAGAAGGCTTACATAACCGACATGCCGACAGGAACGGTATACGTGTACGATTGGACGACAAAGAAGAAGATCAAGGAAATCACGAGCCCTGAGATGACCTTCCTCCACCAGGCAAGGATGACGCCCGACGGCAAATACCTCTTTGTGAGCGCGCCGAACGAGTTTGATCCTGGTCTGAAACCGCCAACCCATAAGAGCCAGGTCATCGTCATCGATACGGCCAAGGATACGATCATAAAGCGGATCATCCTGCCCGATGATGTCAGGCCCCATGACTTCGCCTTCACAAAGGACGGCAGATATGTGTTCCTCTCATCGAGGACCTATGCCGATGACAGTGCGATCAATGTCATGGACCTGAAGACGGGCAACATCGTGAGAAAGGTCTCTGCATGTGCCGAATGTCACAAGAACGCCGGCGTCACCGTGAGGATTGACAAGGGATCGCCTCTCCTCTGCGGCATCGAGGTCGACTGGCACTAGGCAGCGAAGTAGTCAATCACCTGCTGGAGAAGAGCTCCGGTGAAAGAGAGGGGGGCAACACGTATTGCCCCCTTTCTTTCTGAATACAACTTAAAGACTCTATGAAGGCAAAACTGAATATAGTATCCTTTGCGGTGAAAAACCTGAGGAGGAAGATCGTACGAACAGCCCTCCTCCTTTTGGCCGTTGCCGTTGTCACGGGGACCTTATTCTCCGCAACCCTCTTCATTTCGAGCATGCAGAATGCTCTGAAGATCGGGACTTACAGGCTCGGTGCGGATGTCCTCATTGTCCCGGAAAAATATGAAGCCCAGGCCCGTTCCGCACTCCTTGCAGGAGAACCGACAAGCTTTTATATGAAGCACGACGTCCTCGATCAGGCAAGGAAGGTTGAAGGCGTCAAGGCAGCATCACCCCAGGTATTTGTAAAGCCTGCTTCCTTCACCTGCTGTTACAACGTCGACGTTTTTCTCGTCGCCTTTGAGCCGGGAACGGACTTTACGGTAACGCCCTGGGTCGAAAAACACCTCAAGCGACCCCTCGGCATGAATGAAGTGATCACAGGACGGGATGTGCCGGTGATCACCGGTGACTCCCTGCCCTTTTTCGGGACGATCTTCAAGGTGGTGGGAACCCTCGAACCGACGGGTATGAAGTTCTTTGATCGCTCTGTCTTCATGACGCTCGACGCGGCTTACAAGATGGCCGAGGATTCGAAGACCAAATCGATGCAGCCCATCGATCTCCCGGCAAAGAGCATCTCTGCCGTCCTTGTCCAGGTCTCTGAGGGTTTTACTCCGGACAGGGTAGCGATACGGCTTGAGCATGAAATCAATGGCGTGAAGGCGATAGCCTCCGACGAGGTCATCAGCACCGTGCGAAGACAATTGAGCGGCATCTTGAAAGGGATCTATGCCGTGAGCGGCGTTCTCTGGGTGCTGGCCCTCCTCATGATGGGATTCGCTTTTTCGATGATGGTGAACGAACGGCAGAGGGAGATCGGTGTCCTGAGGGCAATGGGCGCAAAGAAGAGACATATCTTCCGGCTCGTCGTGACGGAGGCGTTGATGATAGCGATTCTCGGAGGACTTGTTGGTCTCAGCGGCGGCGCCCTCCTCGTGGCTTCATTCAGAAAGCTCATTATCCATAGCCTCAAGCTCCCCTATCTCCTCCCGTCCCTGCCCGTGCTCACGGAGCTCGTCTTCGGAGCGCTCATCTTCTCGCTCTTCACCGGGTTCCTCGCAGTCATCGTCCCGGCAGTCACTGCCAGCCGCATGGAGCCTTATGATGCGATCAGGAGGGGAGAATAGGATGACAAGGAATGTTTCGATAATTTTTTCGGTAGCGCCGATTCTCATCCTTTGCCTTTCTCTGCGAGCTGCGGAGGGATGATGAAAAGAACTCTTGGATTTCTCGTTTCTATCCTCATGATGTTTTCCCTGCCCACGGCATGCAGCAAGAAACAGGAGGAACAGCGGCCAAGTTCAGCTGCTAATCCTTACACGTCGGAATCTGTGTATGCCGAAGTCCAGAAGAAGATAGAGAGCAATCCCAGGGACCCCGACCTCTGGTACCATCTCTCAGAACTCTATGACCGGAATGCCCAGTACAAGGAAGAGATCGAGGCGCTCAAGAAGGTTATAGAGTTGAAACCGGACATGGGATACGCCTATTTCAGGCTAGGCACGGCCTATAACCGTCTGGGCCAGCACCGTGAAGCAGTCGAGAGCTTCAAGAAGGCCCTGAAGTATATGCCTGACTATCCCGTTGCCTATAACAACCTAGCCATAGCCTATGGGAAGCTCGGCATGACAGACGAGGAGATCTCCGCCCTGAAAAAGGCGATCGCCTTGCGCCCCTCCTATGCTACTGCACGGTACAACTTGGGCGTTGCATACATGAAGGCAGGAAGGAAAAATGAAGCGATGACTATGTATCGAGAGCTCAAGAAGTCCGATGAAGGCATGGCAGATGCCCTCATGAAAGAGATCGAGAGCCATGGAAGAGGAAAGTAGATGATAGAGGTCAAAGGGCTTACGAAGACATACAAGGCCGGCGGCCTCGTCCTCAGGGCCGTCGACGATGTGAGCATGAAGATCGAGAAAGGAGAGATGGTTTCGATTGTGGGACACTCGGGCAGTGGAAAGACAACACTCCTGAGTCTGATCGGCGGGTTGACGCGGCCCAACAGCGGAACAGTCGTCATAGACAGCATTGACCTCTGGTCGATAGACGATGACACCCTCTCAGAGATGAGAAGCAGAAAGATGAACTTCATCTACCAGTTTTCGAGTCTTATTCCGACGCTCACGGTGATTGAGAATATTATCCTCCCCATGGCCTTCAGTGGGATAAAAGACGTTCCCCATGAATATGCCATGGACCTCCTGGATAGAGTCGGTCTCAAGGACAAGGCCCCTGTATATCCTTCACAACTCTCAGGCGGACAGCAGCGGCGCGCGGCGATAGCAAGGGCCTTTATCAACGCCCCCGAAATCGTCCTTGCAGACGAGCCTACCGGCGACCTTGACGAGGAGACAGAGCAGGAAGTTCTGAAGCTCTTCAGAAGTATGAACGAAGAAAGGGGCATCACCTTTGTGATCGTTACTCACAGCACTGAGCTTGCCGGCCAGGCCGACAGAAGGATGAGGATGCACAACGGTATCATCTCGGAGGTTGAGAAGTAGGTCCTTTTAGCATGGAGACTGCTGGGAAGTTCGAGAGGCTCACGAGGCGCGGGATACTCTCCGCCGGTGAGCTTGGTGCATACATGAGAGAATCCGCCGCTTCTGGCTCACACCTCGAAGACCTTTTGATAAGGAAAGGCGTTCCGAAACACGAGATCATCTTCTGTCTTTCCGAATATTACAACTGCCCTGTCATCGAGTATGAGGAAGGATTTCTCCTTTCAAGGAATATTACGAGCAGAATTGACCTCGAAAGGACCAAGGAACGCCTCTGGGTTCCTCTCTCGTTCAGCCGTGAGAAGGCCGAGGTCATCGCCTGTTATCCTGACGATCCTTCCGTGACAGAGGAAATCAAGCAAACCCTTGGGGCAGAGCATATTGAATTTATGGTAGCATTGCCTTCGGACCTCGTCAGGATCGTAGAAAACAGTCTGGATCTGAACCCGGGATTTCCCCCTTCAGCAGGAAGGACACCTCTTGCCAAGGTCAGGACCTTTCTCGCCGACCGGCGCTCCCTCTTCGCATGCCACCGGACATCGTTGGCAAAGGGAAGAACGGGTCTTGCCTTTCTCCGCACGGGGATCTCTTTCATGGCGGTCGCCCTTGTGCTCTTCAGACTCTTCGGGTTTGGATACCTCACAATCCTCGAGGCCGTCCTTCTGATCTCAGGATTCGTCATGGCCCTCGACGGCATCGCGTGGTACATACCTGCAAGAAGGACAGCCGGGCACATTTCACCGTGCTCATCCACAGAGTCTACATGCGGGACCACGGTACTTGAGGTGTTAGATCCCGGCGACAATCCAGTCTTCAGGAGAACAGACCCGATTCCCGGTGCCGGAGAACTCCGTTCGGACTGGATTGATCTCTCTCCTGTCATGAGGCGCCGGTATCTCGCAAGTGACAGGACCGATCTTGCCGAGGAGAGGACAGTCCTCGCATGTTACAGAACCTTTATGGCCCGGGCCAGGACCGGCCTTGCCTTCACCCGGACGGGCGTCTCCTTTATCGGTCTCGGCACCGCGCTTATGCGACAGTTCCATGCCGGCCCCTGGACCATTTTTGATATCGCCCTGATTTTCATTGGTACCGCAATGGCCTTCGAAGGTCTCCACTGGTATGTCCCCGGCCGTCGCGCAGGGGTGAAAGGGATCGAGTCGATCAGAAGGATTGAAGATAAGCTCTGCATCTGGGATTTTTGCTTACCTCCGTCCGTAAAACGTCATCACCAGGGTGACGGCAAGACCGTTTTTCCTCCTGTTCGGCCGTCGCATTCCCCGGGGATCTGGGCGACGACAGGCCTTGCACTCGAAAGAACAGTCCTTGCGGAGAGAAGAAACGTGATGGCGAGGCTTCGGACGATCATGGCACGCTCAAGGACCGGTATGGCATTCATCAGGACGGGCATGAGCATCGCATCCGTGGGTATGGCTCTCCTTGTCTATTTTGGGCCGGGGAGCATTCTCTGGTCCTTTTTTGATATAACCCTGCTTCTGACGGGATTGTTCTTCATAGCCGACGGGATCCGTTGGCACAGTCCCTCCGAAACCATAAGGAAACAGTTCCCCTACTGTTATGGAGAGATGGAGATTTCGATCCCTGATTACGGCGTGCCCACACGCACATGGAGTAAGGCGGTTTTCAGCCATGATGGCGACTGACGCGCAGACTCATACGAGATATCGTCTCCTTGTCGACCGGGAGATTCTGACCGACAGGGAACTGAGCGGGGCTGCTGAAACAGCCGCAGCCAGAGGCGTTGATATCGAGCAGGTACTTGTCAGGAAATACGGCGTTTCCCGCCTTGCCCTTGTGAATGCCCTTGCAGACTTTTACAACCGTCCCTTTGCAATCTACGACGAGAGGATGCCGATCGCTCCTGAACTCCTTTCATCCCTTGACGGGGAACGACTCTCGATGAGCCGATGGTTCCCGCTCATCAAGGACGGAGGGACCGTCATCATCGCCGCAAACAACCCCGAGGACCCTCTCGTCCTTGAGGAAGTCAGGACCTCGATAAAAGCGGACCGTTATGAATTCTGGGTGGCCCTTGATGAGGACATCCAGTGGTTTATCCAGGATTTCCTTCATGCGAAGCCCGGGTATCTTATCGGCACCGAGAGGACAGGCCTCGCCTTCTGGCGCAACACCATGGCCCAATGGAGAACACGCCTCGCATGCTACCGAAATGACCTGGCGAAGGCCAGGACGGACCTCGCGTTCCTCAGGTGGGGGCTGGGAATGGTCGCACTCTCTGACGCACTTCTGAGGACGCGGCAATCGGCCTCAATACACGCACTCTCCTGGGTCATGCTTACGGCAGGTCTTTCCCTGGCCACCTTCGGACTCGCTGGTTATCTGAGGATAAGAAAGTCGAGGATGACCCCGCCCGGGCATCAGACACTCGTCGAAGTCACTGCCGCAACACTCCAGTTCCTTGAAAACTACCATTTCATCGAAGGCACAACGCAGCCCTCTCAATCAAAGCAGACCATGCTTGCCCGTCTCGGCGATTTTCTTGCGGACCATTGCACCATCCTCTACCCCTCACCTGCCAGTAAAGAACGTACGCATCTCGCCCGTGAGAGGAATGTCCTGGCAGGCCAGCGTACCGTCGCCGCATGCTACAGGACGATCTACGCCCGCGCTCGCACAGGACTTGCCTTTATCAGAACCGGCGTTTCCTTTGCCGGTCTTGGCCTCGGCCTCATCGGGTATTTCGCCACCGGTCTCCTGACCATTGCGGATTCCCTCGTTCTCGTGGCCGGGATACTCCTCGCGATCGACGGATTGCTCTGGTACATACCGGTGAGGAAGGAGCAGTCTGAGATCCCGCGGTGTCCCGTGCCTCAGGAGTGACGTCTTATGAAGATCGAGCGCAAGATCATACTCTCCAATAGCTTCAATGTCGCCCTCATTGTTCTCATCAGCTTCTTCGCCTATCAGAATCTGGACCTCGTACTCGCAAAACTGCGTTTTGTCGAGATCGCCGATGATCTGAACGCATCCTTTCTTGAGATGAGACTTTCGGAGAAGAACTATTTCTTATACAAAGACAGGAAGGCCCTTGCCGAGATAGAGGAAAAGCTCGATAAGACCATGGAATCCCTCTCCACCGTCAGGAACGATATCGTCCGTGCCATCGGGGAGACGGATCTCGGTAAGCTCGAAACCCATATGAGGAGCTACGCTGATGCCGTAGGAAAAACGAGGAGGAAAGGAGTCGCCGATGAAGAGACGATGCTGGCACTCAGGACAGAGGGGAAGAGACTGAAAGAATTTTCTGAGGAGATAACACGCCTAGAACGGAGGCGCGTCAGCGACATCCTCACGGTCTCAAAACGTATCCTCCTTTACTCGTTTCTCGTGATTCTCATACTGGCCGTTGCGGTGAGCCATTTCATTTCGCAGAAGATCCTGAGGTCCCTACGGTCGATCGAAAAGCTCGCAAGCAGTATTTCCGAGGGTAATTTTCAGAAGATCGATGACGGTAAATCGAATGATGAACTCGGTTCGGTTGTCAACGCCATCAATTCCATGTCCGATGAACTCAGCAGGAGGGAAGAGGAACTCATTCAATCCAAAAAGCTTGCGTCTCTGGGCGTACTTACCGCCGGAGTCGCCCACGAACTCACAAACCCCCTCAACAACATCTCAATGATTGCACAGAACTTCATCGAGTTTCATGATATACTGAGCAAGGAAAAGATGCTCGACCTCATGAACACCATCCAAGAAGAGACACAGAGAATCGAGAAGATCGTGAAGAACCTCCTTGATTTCTCAAAGCCGAAGGAGGCGATTCTCCGTGAGGCCGACATCAACGAGACGATACAGGAAGCGCTAAAGCTCATGCAGAACACCCTTGAGATCTCGAATATCGAAGTAAAGCTCGACCTCTGCAGGGGCCTTAGCCACGTCTCTCTTGATAAGGACCAGATACATCAGGTCCTTGTGAACCTCATGACGAATGCAGTTCACGCCATGCCTTCAGGAGGGAAACTCTTCATCGCGACACGACAGGGAAAGGAAAAGGATTTTGTCGAGATATCGGTTATGGATGAAGGGAAAGGGATACCCCCCGAGTATCTTCCCCACATATTCGACCCCTTTTTCAGCACCAAGGGGGAAGGAGGAACGGGCCTCGGCTTGTCCGTCAGCTATGGAATTATTAAACGTCATAAGGGAACGATCAGCGTCTCAAGCAAGGTCGGCGTCGGAACCACGTTCACCATAAAATTACCCGCCTATAAGCAAGAGGAGGTATAGCATGACCGCATACAGAATCATGGTCATCGATGACGAAAAGATTGTCGGAGACATGGCGAAGATGTCCCTTGAACAGGAGGGATACGAAGTGGAGACGTTTCTCAATGCCAAACCGGCATTGGAAGCGCTCGGGGAAAGGCATTTCGATCTTGTAGTCACCGACTACAAGATGAAGGGGATAGACGGCATGGAGGTGCTGAAGACCGTAAAGAGTCTCTATCCCGAGACGAAGGTGATTATGATTACCGCCTTTGCAAACCTTGATACAGCGATAGAGGCTTTGCGCGGCGACGTACATGATTTTTTTCCAAAGCCTGTCAAGATAAAGGAGCTCAAGGCATCGATACAGCGGGCATTGAGCGAGCCATGATACGTGATCTTGCGAAACATCTGAAGTCATCTCTCGGACTCTCAAAGGGCACCACGGGAACGGTTTTCTCCTTCGACCATCTCTTCAGGCTCTTCAGGGAGGTGCTTGAGAAGAACAACCGGGCGCTCGAGATCATAACCGACATGGGAGAGAAACTCGGGGGCGATTATCTCTTCGACATCATCTATATCGAGGGGGCTTATTCACAACTGTCTGTTGCCTTACAGGACTCGCTGGAGAGCTTTGACAGCCTTACACGATCAAACTATGCCAAGCTGCATGAAGTCTTGGCACGCATCGAAAAGCAGATAGAGAACCTGATCCATGATGCTCATGAAGTTTCAGAAAAGATGGTGGTCTTCTCTGAGGATGTCACCTGGGACATGGAACGTGCCATCGGGGGCAAGAATTTTGCCCTTGCGGAATTGAAGAACCAGCTCCATCTCAACGTCCCCGAGGCCTTTTTCATTACGACCTCTGCCTTCCACGAGATGGTTAAGCATAATAACCTGAGGGAACGAATCGCTTCTCTTGATGACGGCACGGGAGCGGAGGGGACTGCACTGAATGAATTGCGGGAGCAGATCCTCCAGGCCGAGATACCTCCGAGCGTCGATACCGCGATAGAAAGGGCCCTTGAGGAGATCAGGGCGAGGCATGGCGGGACATGCAGGCTCGCGGTCCGAAGCAGCGCCGATGAAGAGGACAGGGAGTTTTCTTTTGCGGGGCAGTTCGAAACGATCCTCAATGTTCCCGCGGACCTCGTCGCAGTCAGAGCTGCTTACAGGAAGGTTGTCGCGAGTCTCTTCTCAGCAAACGCCGTGGCATACGAGAAGCACCTGGGATTCAGACCGGGGAAAATGCAGATGGCTGTCGGATGTCTGGTCATGGTCGATGCTGTCTCAAGCGGCGTTATCTATTCGTCTGACCCGGCTGGAGACCCTGACACACTGCTCGTAAACGCGGCATGGGGATTGGGCACAGCTGTTGTCGAGGGCCAGACAGACGCAGACCTTTACAGGATAAAAAAGGGGGCGGGACCATCGGCCATCGAAATCGAGCCCGGCAAGAAAGAGTACATGGTTATAAACCTCGAGGAGGGGGGAACGGGAAAGGTAAGGACCCCTGAGGAGATGAAAGATCGGCCTTGCCTCGTAAGGGAGACGGTAAAAGAACTGTCAACGCTTGGTGTCACGATAGAAACGTATTTCAGGAGACCCCAGGATATCGAATGGGCTCTCGGGAAGGACGGAGTAATCTATGCCCTCCAGTCGAGGCCTCTCAGGATAGGGCAGAAGACTGCCGTCCCATCGGTGCTGCCGGCGCCGGCGGATACAGCAAAGGAGATCATGAGAGACAGCGGCATTGCCGTCCAGAAAGGGATCGCGAGCGGAAGGGTCTTTATCGTAAAATACCCGGATGAACTGAGACAGTTCCCGAAGGGGTCGGTCCTCGTTTCCCGACATGACTCGTCAAATTTCGTGAGGGTCATGCCCTATGTCGGGGCGATTATTACCGACACCGGCACACCCACGAGCCATATGGCTTCGCTCTGCAGGGAATTCAGAATCCCGACCATTGTGAATGCAGGCGACGCGACCAAGGTGCTCCATCATGGTCAGGAAGTCACGGTAGCCGTGGATGACGAGGGGAAAACAGCAGTATTTGAAGGGGTCTTCAGCGCCCCTCAGGATTTTGCCCATCTCAGTTCCTTGCCGATGGAAGATGTCTATGAATTCAGAAAGAAGAGATCTATCCTCAGATACATTGCACCCCTGAACCTTGTCGATCCTCTCATCGATAGTTTCACGCCGGAAGGGTGCAGGACTCTCCATGATGTCCTCAGATTTATTCACGAAAAGGCCGTCATGGAACTCGTTGACAGGGCGCGTTACGGAACGGACATCGTGAAAAAGCAGGCTGCCGTGAAACTGGACTTGCCGATCCCTGCCGGCATCATTGTGCTTGACATAGGGGGTGCCTTTCTCCACGCTGGCAAGGCCGGAATCGCAACCTATGACCACATTGCCTCTTTGCCATTCAGGGCAATAGTCAAGGGAATGCTCCATCCCGGCGTCTGGGATTCTGAAGCCGTTTCTCTGAGGGTCAACGACTTCATCTCGAGTATGATGAGAATGCCGGACCTCACCACTGATAGGAGCGACTATGTCGGCTATAATGTCGCCGTTGTCTCCAGTGAGTACATGAATCTGAACCTTAAGTTCGGGTATCACTTCACGATAGTCGATTGTTATTGCAGCGACAATACGAGAAACAACCACATCTATTTCCGCTTTGCGGGAGGCGCCACAGACATTACGAAGCGTTCCCGGAGGATTCAGCTTATCGCCGACATCCTACGAAGACTGGGATTCGGCATCAGCGCAAACGGGGACCTCGTCATCGCAAGGCTCACGAACGTGAGCGCGGATGAAATAGAGGGAATCCTCGAACAACTCGGAAGGCTCCTTGCCTATACGAGGCAGCTGGATGCCGTGCTCCATGACGACGCAAGCGTTGAACGGTATACGAGGAAGTTTCTGGAGGGAGATTACGGGCGCATGTGATTTCATTCCATGAGGTAGAGTCATGTAATGAAGACGGGTGCTCATTTAATCCGGTTCACGAGACCCTCAAGACCTTTGCGCCCCGGATATTCCTTTCCTTCAGCTCCATCAGCGCGTCATTAGCATCTTCGAGTCCGAACTCCTCAATTTCCGGTCTCACGGGGATCTCTGCAGCGAGTTTCAGAAACTCTTCCACGTCCCTCCGGGTGATATTCGCGACGCTCTTTATCTCCTTTTCCTTCCAGAGATCACGGGCGTAATCAAGGTCAAGAAGCGATCTCTTGTCCTTCTCTTCCTTCCGTATTGCATTGATGACGAGTCTGCCTCCCTGTTCGAGATTTCCGAGGGCCTTGACCACCGGCAGCCACGCCGGCGTCGTATCGATAATAGCATGCAGTTTTTCCGGAGAGGGTTCCTCAATATCCCCTTCCCAGAAGGCGCCGAGCTCATTTGCAAAACTCCTCTCCCTCTCTGTCCTTGAAAAGACGAAGCACTTCGACCCGGGATAGAGGTGCCCTATCATCTTGAGGACGAGATGGGCAGAAGCGCCAAAACCGGTTAGCCCGACATTCTCGCCGTCATTGATATCCGTCAGCCTCAGCGAACGGTACCCTATTGCGCCTGCGCAGAGGAGAGGGGCAGCCTCAGCATCGGAAAATGCCTCAGGTATCAGAAAGGCGAAGTCCTCGGAGACGGTCATGTACTCAGCATAGCCGCCATGGGCATCCCTTCCCGTTGCCTTGAAATCATCGCAGAGGTTCTCCTTCCCCTCCCGGCAGAACCTGCACCTTCCACAGGCCGAATATATCCAGCCGACTCCGACCCTATCCCCGATCCTAAATCTCATCGCTGCACTTCCAGCCGCTTCCACTCTTCCCACAACCTGATGGCCGGGGATAATCGGGAAGATCGACGGGGGAGTCCTCCCCTCAATCTCATCGAGTTCCGTGTGGCATACCCCGCAGGCAGAGACCCTGATGAGGACCTCCTTCTCTTTTGGAACGGGCAGCGGCAGATGAACGAGCTGGAGAGGCGACCAGGTTTCTACGAGATTCGAAGTCTTCTGCAGGACCATCGCCTTCATCGTTCATTCCGCCTAGAAATCAGGAAACATCTTGAGGGTAAGCGTCCTTCCTTTTCCGATACTCACATCAGCAGAGAGGATACCCCCTTCGATATACTTGAGCTGAAAATTCCCGTACCCCTGCCGAACAAGGCCTTTTGCATCTGCAGGACAGCCTCCCTCGCAGCCGGCGATTCCTCTGATCATCTTGGGAATAAGGCCCCTTATATCAATACCGTCCAGGTTGACATCCTTTGATGCAGCAAATCTCTCAATGTTCTCCATGATCCCATCAAGATCGGGCTGAAAAGGCTTTTCGATGGGAACCGCTATGGATTCTTTGTCCAGACCCACATCCAGTACCATTCAGACCTCCCTTTATGATAAGAATAGAACTTGCCACTGAAAAGTCTATTATTATACCAGGAAATCCTCGGGGCAGCACACCGCGTGAAATCCGTTGCTCAGGAACGGCCCTTTCAATTCTTCAGCGATGCAGTCCATCCTGAAGTACTGAAGGAGCTTTATGAATCGTGGTGACAAGACCGGACTCCCGGCCATACCGAAAAGATGGCTCTCACAGAGACAGTCTGAAGAACCGAATCTCGGAACTGTCCAGTCCGAGATCTCCCTTAATGCCCTCGCTATTTCGCATTCACGCTGAAGGCTCGATCTGATAGGAAGGGCAGCGACAAAATCAGCCTTTTCTCTCAGATAATCGACATGCCAGAAGAGCCTCTTCCTCCTCGACTTATGTCTCTTGATTCGCTGCGTGAGGTTCTTTTTTGCCGAACCGATATAGAGATAATACCCTCTCTGAAATGTCGTTACTCCAAGTCCTCCGACTGCCACCCCCTTGCCCCTTTTCAGATGAAGAATGAGGATGTAATTTCCGCAATCACGGGCCTCCTTCCCGATGAGATTCCAGGGGATCCTGAGTTCCTTCGCCTCATCCTCAGGAGTGAGGTCATCCCTCCATTCGACGCCGACGGCCTTGATAAAGATCTCCTTCCTGAGTTCGAAGAGGGTCTGTGAAAAGGGAAGATCGGTATGATACTCAGGCATAAAGTACCGGGCAGAAGGCGAGTGAACAATAAATAAGACCCCGCTTCTCTTCCCCTTGCTTGCCAGTTCGGCAAGCTCCATGAGATGTCTCCTGCCGCGCTCCGTGGCTGCATCAGGAAACATCGCAAGCTCGCCTTTGAAAAGAGTGCAGGACTTTACCTCAAGCATCAATTCGTCTCCCCCTTTCTCCAGAAGGAAATCAAATCTGCTCTTTCCGCAAGCGACCTCAGGCCTGACTATACGGTATCCTTCGAGACCGGGCACCATGTTTCGCTCTATGAGCCACCGGGCAACGGTGTTCGTCTCATGGGTATGGAGCATGACGGGAACCCCTTCCTTTTCGACAGCGGCAACGGTATACGCCGTACGCCTCTCATGCGAGGAGCCATCATCTGAGAGGAAGAGCTTCACACCAGGGAAGAGCAATTCCCAGAGCCTTCCGGGATTCGGAAGATAGGCCCGTTTCTTCCTCTTCCCTACCATGCATTCGACAATGAACCTGTTCGGCCGTCTCAGGAAGAAGGCTTCCTGGAGCCCTCCAAAGATTCTCAGTTCATCGTCCTTCGTCATATCAATATGAAACCACGTCGATCCCGGAATTATATCAATAATATGGGTCGGGACACGAGAGCAGCGAATGAACGGTCTTAGCGGCACGAAAAGCCCCACGAGGAGGGTGAGACGCGCCGGTACCTCGGAGACAGGCAGGATGCCTGGCGAGAATGAGTGAATCCGTTGTTCTCGTGTCCGTAGTCCCTTGCCGAATTAACAAAGCATCCGTTCCTTGACACCAACGCCTTTCTTGCGTCAGACTAAGACCAGCCTATGGACTTCTGTGACCTTGACTGCAAATACGCATGTTTCCCAGAATCCGATTCTGTGGATGGTTCCCGCAGCTGCAGGACCTTTGTCGCGTTATACTGCAAGCTGAAAAAGAGACTGGTTCACAAGAACGTACCCTGCAGGGAGAAGAGGGACAAGAAGGAGTAGCGCTTCTGCTCGGCCTTCTCAGCGCATTTGGAACGACTGGGCGAACACGGGATCCCTTATGCCTTTACTGATCCTCTTCACTCTGCATCGGGTTCATCATCCTTTTCAATGATAAGACTTCGCTCTGCAATATCAACACCCATAACCTTAGCCTTTCCGATGGTGTCTGCACACGTGCACTCGAGACCATTAATTATTTCCTTAACTTCGGAGATATCAACTCCGTCATTGAGTCTCAAATCAACGAGCAAACCTAGTGAAACGGTTACGCGGTTATCCATTCCGGTGGCCTCCTCCTCTTCTTATTCCTTCTGCTACGCCTTGCTTCCTTCGCCGTTGCAACCTCTCTTTCTCCTCCTTGCGATCAGATTGCTTTGTTAAGAGTATATCAGAAAACAACCGGGCTGCAAGTAATCTATGTCTTGAGGGGAGCATCACGATTTATGACCTCCACCTGATAACCCTCACATCCATGATTTCGCCAGATATGTTGGTTTCTTCCTTCTTCGCTTTGAATTTTCCTCACAATACCCTTGAGGAGTTTTACGTCTGGCGATAATTCTATAATAAGACAATATCATTATGGCCCTGACTAGGCAGACATCTTCAATGGCAACGCAAGAAGACATGGGACTTAGAAAGATTCTTCGGATATCTGTGATGTCTGGGGTTTTGGGTCAGATCTTTAGTACTCTCTCTGGATCGGGATCGGCGTTTCTTACTAGATTTGCGATTATGCTCAATGCCACACCTCTTCACTTCGCCATACTGTCAGCGATAAGCCAGGTTTCACAGGTCTTCCAGCCGATTGGCTCATTGATTACAAGAAGGCGCACAAAAAGAAAAAGCGTCGTGCTCACGCTTCAGTTCATCGGGTGTGGGATAGCACTAACGTATGGAGTACTGCCATTTATTTTTCCTCCCGAGAACGCGATTCGCATTTTTCTCCTTCTCTTCTTTGTCAGTATCGCCCTCCTGTCTCCTGCGAGCAATGTGTGGATAGGATGGATATCAGACGTCGTCCCTCTGAGGGTCAGGGGATCCTTTTTCTCGGCCCTTTATCAGTATGGGATGCTGACCGCAGTCGGAGTGAGTTATGGATTTAGCTTCTTTATTGATCGTTTTAGCTCTGAAGGCGGGAAGGACTACCACTCACAGGCGTCTACTTTTTTTAAGGTGGAAAATTTGCCGCTGGCATTTGCCATTATGTTTGTTGCAGCTGTCGTAACTGCTTTCTCTGGGTTGGGTGTCCTTGCACGATTGCCTGAGAAGAAAAAGAAAATCGAAGAGGAAAGCACCGTGGGGATGTTCTTTCTTCCAATGAAGGACAACAACTTCAGAAGGTTTCTCCTCTATAGCTGTTGGTGGACGCTCGCAGTTGGTATAGGCGCCCCGTTTTGGCAACCCTTCATGTTGCAGAAACTGCACATGACGCTTTTCGAGGTTCAGATTTACGGCAGTATAAACATGGTAGCGTCAATACTGGTTTTCCGATTCTGGGGAAGGCTGATTGACGCCTACGGTAATAGGACAGCTATGCGATTGGTTATCCTGCTTGGAGGATTTAACCCAATGGTATGGCTCTTTGTCACACCTCACAACTATCCGGTTTTGTATCTGGAGGCGATAACGTCGGGAGTCATGTGGGCAGGAGCAGGTTTGGTTGCGACGAACTTTGTTCTCTCAATAGCTCCAGAAGACAGAAAGCAGCTTTATTCCGGAGTATCGGGGGCATTTTCTGGCCTAGCAATGATGACGACAATGCTCGGTTCGGGTGTCTTCCTCCCGCAGAACCTTAGCATTGGGAACATCAGTTTAGAACCCGAGCAGGTGCTTTTTGGGCTGACCGGCATAGCACGATGGAGTGCTCAGATACCCCTTTCGTCGATTCGCGAACCGAAGGCTAAGACAGTCAGGGAGGCAATCGCCTTCTTCATTCGGGAGATTAAGTCGAGGATCACGAAATAATACATGCTATTTCTCATCGGGAGGTCTTGTGAGAAAAGATCTGGGAGACTGCCGCTCCCCTGCTCATGTTTCATGTTCATCACATGCTTCAATCAGCGTTACGACATCAGCGATTGAGGCGAAACCTCTAATGCGTCTAGTAAGGGATCGACTATCCGGTACTCCTTCACGCCATGCTTCGCATAAAATGTCGTCCCTCGGCATCTCGGCCATCGGACCCGCCGCTTTCTCTCACTCGCAGGAACTCATAGGAGAAAGACGTCGACGAGAAGCAATTCTGTGTCATCATCAGCAGCTATCTCTATCTCCGTCATCCCTTTCACCTTTGCTGCGCCGAGGGCAGTGATGACAGAGCCATCGATCCGGACACGCCCTCCCTCAAGAACATAGAGATAGGCGCCCCGACTTTGCCGGACAGGATGGCGCACAGCCCTGCCCTTTGGCAAGAAACAGGAATAAACCTCGGCGTCTGAATGAATGCGGAGGCTATCATGATGAACATTTGAGACCAGGGGGAGAAGCCTGCCCTTCCGTTCTTCTTTTTCAACGGCCTTTTGTTCGACTGATGGTTTGAGGGCTTTCCTTGAAGGGAAAAACCACATCTGGATGAACCTCATGGGGATATCGGATCTGTTGTTTATCTCCGAGTGATACATACCGCTGCCGACGGTTGTGTGCTGCACCCATCCTTTCTTGAGGACCCCGCCTCTGCCGTGCTCATCGGCGTGACGGAACTCTCCGCCGGCGCAATAAGTAACGACCTCAATCTCACGATGCGGGTGGAGAGGCCAGACAGCGCCCGGGGAAAGGGTGTCATCATTAAATACCCGAAGGGTCCCGAAGCGATCATACTCAGGGTCACGGTACTCATCAAAGGAAAAGTGCCAGCGCCCGTGAAATGAACCGTTCTCGATCTCGCCGTCGATCTGGAATATACTTTCCGGTTTGCGAATAACGATCCGGTGTCCCATAATGTTGTCTACAAGCTGATGATCCTCCCTATCTCCTCTCTCGTTTCTTGTATTTCGCCTCAATTATAGCATAGGGCATCGCTCGCCCCAGGCTACGCCGAAAGGAAGGTCTCCTTCAGAGGGGCAAGCGGGAGGCCCCGACTCTTGACTACAAATCGGACATCGGCCTTGAAGTTTATGTGGGCAATATGTTCCTCGAGGGACAGATGTCGTAAAGGACGCATCCGGAATGATTCGCTTTTCTTGCCTGGCATATCTTCCTGCCGTGGAATATGAGGAGATGCGACAGGTTTCCCCATTCCTGCCGAGGCGTTATCGCCATGAGGTCCTGTTCGATCTTCATAGGGTCCTCGTTTTTCGTGAGTCCCAGTCTGAAGGAAAGCCGCCTGACATGGGTGTCAACGGCTATCCCCTCATTCATGCCATAGGCGTTTGAAAGGATTATATTGGCTGTCTTCCGCGCAACCCCTGGAAGGGTTATTAGTTCTTCCATGGTCTTCGGGACCTTCGAGCCGTATCGTTCGATGATCATTATTGCCGAACCGAGAATGCTCCTGGCCTTGTTGTTGTAAAAATTGATCGAGCTGATGTCCTTCCTGAAGTTCTCGAAAGGGGTGTCAGCGTAATCCTTTATCGTCCTGTATTTCTTGAAAAGGGATTCGGTGACCTTGTTCACATGGGCATCCGTTGTCTGCGCGGAGAGTATCGTTGCCACAAGGAGTTCGAAGGGGTTTTTGAAGTTGAGGGCGGTCTTCATTTCGGGATACTCCTTTTTCAATCTTTTTACGATGTCGAGAACCTTTTCTTTGTTGTTCATTGGTACAGCCTCCTCAGCTCTTTTCGTGAAGGCATCGCAGCATACAGCACGACGGTCCCTAGCCTTGCGCCACAGCGGGTTTTTCATAGACCATGATAGCGGTATCAGTCTTTCCCGAAATTCTAAACGCCTCGTCAAGGGCATCATAGAGCTCCTTCGATCCCTCTTTCATCACGGAGAAGCCCAGCTTTTCGAAATACGGTATGAGGTCCCGCGTCACGTAGACCACCACCATCCTTGTAGATGAAGTATCGATGAGATGCCTGATGATGAGAGAGCCTATCCCCTGTCCCCTTCTCTCCTCGATGACCGTGACGTTCCCTATCTCGTGCATCGGTCCCGTCTTTCTCAGTCTTCCAAAACCAATGGGCTCACCGTCCTCCTGAGCTACGACAAAGTCCTGGTAATTGAAGTCGCTCACATCAAAATTATGCTGCCGAAGTCTGTCCTTAATAAAGTCGCTATCCCCCTCGGTTGCCTGCCGTATCGATATGGAGCTCCCTGCTGGATTTTGATATCTTCCTTCGTTCATCTTTCCCTCCGCTGTTTTCTGAATTTTACCAGGACTTATAATGAAATTCTATCAGATATTTTGACCACGGCAAAGGTTTTTCGTACGGCACACAGGCACGCAGGAGGAAGGGAGGAGGCGTGAATTTGGCATGGATCAGCGGCCATGACCAGGAGCTAGTAGTCCCACGCTAACCTTCGAGCTCCAGCAGCCTCTTTTTGATATCGAGTGCAGCGACTGCGCCCTCCCCGGCCGCAACAACGACCTGGTCATCTCCCGTGTTGAGGGGGCCGACGATGTAGAGTCCGCTCAGCGATGATTCATAGGCGTGACTCACGACGTATTTGAACTTATCGCTGTCCCTCTTGAGGCCGAGTTCACCAAGAAATTCGTCATTCAACGTGAAGCCAAAGTGGGACATGACGACTTCGCAGGCTATCCGCTCCCCATTCCTGAGTTCGACGGCCTCCATCGTCTCTCCACCGATAATTTTCACCGGTCGGCCGATGATGAGGCGGATATGCTCATCCCGCAATTCCTCCTTATATTCCTCAGGCAGTCTGTCTGAGTACAGTATGAGGGTAATGTCCTCGGTATACATCGCCTTCATGGCAAAGGCGAGATTGGCTGTTTCAAGAGAGTTTCCAATGATGACCAGTTTCTTGTTGGTAGTCCTGTAACCGTCGCAGTCCAGGCAGGTGAAAAAACTGACGCCGAGAAACCTGTGGAGGTTCTCGACAGGCGGGAGGTCGTCGCGCACTCCCGATGAGGCGATGACGAACTTTGACAGGTAGAGATTTTCTCCGTCAGAGACCTCGAAGTAGCGCCTTTTCATGACTCTTGTTACCTGCCCCCTTTCAATCCTAACGTTGAAACTCCTCGCCTGCTCCACGCCGCGCCGGATGATTTCTTCCCCTGATATGACCTTCTGGGTAAGGAAATTCTCGATATGCTTTGCATGCCATGTCCTGCCTCCGCCCCTGTCGATAAGGAGAACGTCCCTGTTATATCTTCCCAGATAAATGGCTGCCTGGAGACCCCCGGGCCCGCCGCCGATAATAATGCAGTCATAGATCTTTTCTTCGCCCATGGCCTGTCATGTCCTCATAACCTTCCAAGGATCCCGAGCTTTTCCTTCGCACTATACTGTTATACCGGACGGTCGAATCTTTCTGACGATGAATCTGATAAGCACGGAGAGGGGGTAAGCGAAGACCAACAGGAAGAGCTCTATCTTCCTCACGTCTATCCTGTAGTACGGGTCAACAAAGATGCGATAACCTTCCCGGTCATAGAGCCACCCAATCCTTCCTCCCTCCCGGTTGTTCTCGACGACAGGATCAATATTCTTCACATCAGGAAAATCTCTCTCAAGAGCTCCAGTCATCACCGCCTTGGCGGTATCTCTGGGAAACATCACCGAGATGCCCGTGAATTCTGATATACTCGCAATTGCGTACTTGGCGCCGCTCTTTGTGATGTATTCTTCAGGTTCGGCAAAAACGGTCTTGGT
>DASRZP010000109.1 GCA_035686305.1 Thermodesulfovibrionales bacterium
CGGCGACCTCCGCGACATACTCGCCGATACCCGGCTTCCTCATGACCTGCAGGAAAGATTCTATGAGGCACAGTGTATCGACCCCTCTTATGAGGATGTGAAGGCACTCTATGCAGCGCTCACTCCTGAACAAAAGAGGGCAATGAAATTCTCATTCCAAAAGAGAGGGTACGACGTCAACTACAAACCAATCGGGAATTACCGGTACGGGTATGGCTATTCAGGCCCTGAATTTTGTCCGCCCGATTCCGACTACTGAATGTCACCATGGCCGCTAGGGCGGATCTCAAGTGACCTCCCGCATTGAGCATACAGCAACAGTCGGCAAGCAACAAAGGTATCGCGATACAAGGCTTCTCACCATACCTGCCTTCCCGAACAAGATAGTTTTATGCAACTGGAAGGTAACGAGAGCATGCTGGTGCCTCATGATTGTATCCTATGGGTTAGCACTAGCAAGTGCCTCAGGAGTCTGGTAGACTTTTCCTAGAGCGTCGTATCGCATGCTTTTATGGAAATGAAGACTTGAGTGTTGTTCAGAAAGAGTCTTGTTGTGGTAGTTGCGCTGTCATTACTTTTTGGCGCGGGTTGCGCAACGCAAGGGCAGACAGAGGCTTTGACAGGCGCGGGAGCAGGTGCCCTCGTCGGCGGACTTGCGAACATGCACGGCTCATGGGGAGCAACGACTTTGACTGGGGCAGGAGTCGGCGCGGGCGTGTTGCATGGTGAAGCGCTTTTTGCTCACAACGGTACCGAAAAAAGGGAAGAAGGTCAGGTAGCGGGCAGGCATTTTTTCCGATACAATATTCGTAGCAGCGTGCATATGCTGCGGCAGTTTTGGTAGGCATGTATTGAAAAAAGGAGGAGAGGTATGAAGAAGGGTAGGGTTGTCAGCGCAATATTCAGTCTCTCGATCGTTCTGCTCGCGGTCGTCATAATGACGGGAAATGGTTCGGCGCAATCGCTGTCATCGTCCCTCGGGGTTGTGGCGTACCCTTCGAAGGGACAGTCTGCTCAGCAGCAGAGTAAAGACGAAGGCGAGTGCTTTGCCTGGGCAAAGCAGCAGACCGGTATCGACCCGATGGCGACGACAAGCGCCTCTACGAAGCAGGAGGGTCCGGCAGTGGGCGGTGGCGAGCGGGCACGGGGCGCTGCGCGGGGCGCAGCCGGGGGTGCGTTGATCGGCGCCGCCGCAGGCGATGCGGGAAAGGGCGCGGCAATTGGCGCCGTAGCGGGCACAATGGTCGGTGGTCGTCAGGCCAGGCAGAACAAGGCGACAAAGGAGCAGCAGGCTGAGCAGGCGAAAGCCGGTGCTCTTCAGCAGTTCAACAAGGCCTTCGGTGTGTGCATGGAGGGCCGGGGTTATGCGGTTAAATAAGGAGGGAAAAGAAATGAGGACAATCGCATGTCTGATTCTGTTCGGTTTTTGTGTGGCTGTTTCTCCCGTACGCGCCGAGGATGTCTTTGATGGCACGAAGCCGCTCCTTTGCGCGAGCATTGAAGCCCTTGATTGTGATCCTGGCGTGGAATGTGTAAGAGGTCTTGCCGAGGACATGGGTGCCCCGAAATTTGTACGCGTCGATTTTTCAAAAAAAGAGATCAGAGGCCCCGTGCAGACAGCGAAGATCCTTTCCATGGAGAAGGATGATCACCAGATCGTTCTTCAGGGATACGAGATAGGGATGGGGTGGACCTTTGCCATTGATCGTGCCACCGGTGATGCGAGAATATCCTTTGCGGGAGGAAATGAGACTTTCATTATTTTCGGAGCCTGTACATCCAATCCGTAGAACGGACCGGGGCAGAAAGAATCGTATTTTTGTAGGGACCTTGAGACGACCGGAGAATGATCTCAGGATGAGAGGAGGCCGACGTGATCTCTCTCGATGTCAACGACAAAAAGTATGAAGTGGAGGCGAGCCCGGATATGCCCTTGCTCTGGGTCATTCGGGAAAAACTCGGACTTACGGGGACCAAGTATGGGTGCGGTATAGCCCAGTGCGGCGCCTGTACCGTACATATCGACGGGAAGGCAGAGAGGTCCTGTCAGATCCCGTTGAAAGACGCGCAGGGAAAGAAGATCACCACGATAGAGGGGATCCCCGAAACGCATCCGGTCAAGAAAGCCTGGATCGATGACGATGTCCCGCAATGCGGCTATTGCCATCCGGGACAGATCATGTCCGCCGTGGCTTTGCTGAAAGAGAATCCCCTGCCGAGCGATGAAGACATCAACTCTGCCATGTCCGGAAATATCTGCCGCTGCGGCACCTATCAGCGTATTCGGCGCGCCATCCATCATGCCGCTCGTGTGCCGGCAGAAGGAGGGAAGCGATGAGCGATATCATAAACATAAGCCGCCGCGACTTTCTCAAGACCGGCGCCCTTGCGGGAGGAGGATTGATCCTCGGCTTTTCAATCACTCCCGGAAGATCTCTTCCCGAGGCCGCAGCCGAGACCGGGACCTTTGCGCCGAACGCATTTATCCGGATCGGTACAGATGACTCGATAACGATCATTGTGAACAAATCTGAAATGGGGCAGGGAGTATACACCTCGCTCCCGATGCTTGTTGCCGAGGAGCTCGAAGCCGACTGGTCAAAGATCCGCGTTGAACCCGCTCCCGTCGACCCTGCCTACAATCACACCCAATGGGGAGGCGCGCAGGGGACAGGGGGAAGCACGAGTGTGAGAAGTGAGTGGGACCGGCTCCGCAGGGCAGGGGCAACTGCGCGGATGATGCTCATCGCAGCGGCAGGTGATATCTGGAAGGTAAATCCTGAGAGCTGCCGGGCTGAGAAGAGTTTCGTGATCAGTCCGACAGGCAGCCGCCTCTCTTACGGGGCGTTGGCAGAGAAGGCCTCCACCCTTGAGCTGCCGAAGGATGTCCCTCTGAAGAAACCCGGGGAACTGAAGCTTCTTGGCAAGGCCATGAAACGCCTCGACACACCCGATAAGGTGAAGGGCAAGGCCCTCTTTGGTATCGACGTGAAGGTGCCCGGCATGCTTACCGCCGTCGTCCTCCGTCCTTCTGTTTTCGGTGGTAAGATAAAGAGCTTCAATGCCGATAAGGCGAAGGCTGTGCCCGGTGTCAAGACTGTTGCGCAGATCGATTCAGGGCTAGCAGTTATCGCTGGTGATTTCTGGTCAGCCCTTCGGGGCCGCGACGCCCTCGAAGTCGTTTGGGACGAAGGCCCTCTCGCCACCCTTGATACTCAAAAGCAGCGCGGGGAATACGCCGCTCTCGCAAAAAAGAGCGGGCTGGTGGCGAGGAAGGAGGGAGATGCTGAAAAGGCGCTCGAGCAGGCTGCCAAAAAGATCAGCGCCGAATATGAGGTCCCCTATCTCGCCCATGCGTGCATGGAGCCCCTGAACTGCCTCATCGACCTCCGCGCCGACAGCTGCGAGATCTGGACCGGCACCCAGTTGCAGACAGCCGACCAATATGCTGCAGCACGTATCTCCGGTCTCAAGGCCGAACAGATTAAGATCCATACAACTTACTTGGGCGGCGGCTTCGGCAGGAGGGCGAATCCGCAATCGGACTTTGTTTCAGAGGCGGTTCGCGTTGCAAAGGCAGCGAAGCAGCCGGTAAAGGTTGTATGGACGCGCGAGGATGACATGAAGGGCGGGTTCTACCGGCCGATGTGGCATGACAGGATATCTGCGGGACTCGATAAGGACGGCATTCCCGTCGCCTGGCGACACACGATTGTCGGGCAGTCGATCGTGGCGGGTACGGCCTTTGAGAAGATGCTCATGAAGAACGGCATCGATGAAACGTCCGTTGAAGGAGCAAGGGATATCCCCTACGCTATTCCGAACATCCTCGTCGATCTCCACAGCCCTGAAATCGGCGTGCCCGTCCAGTGGTGGCGCTCTGTCGGCCACTCTCACACCGCTTTTGTCGTTGAGAGCTTTCTTGATGAACTAGCGCATGCAGCGGGCAAGGACCCTTACGACTACCGTACCATGCTGATTAAAGATCACCCGCGATACCTGGGGGTTCTGAAGCTCGCTGCTGAAAAGGCGGCCTGGGGCGGGCCTTTGCCAACAGGACGGGGGAGGGGCATTGCGGTCCACGAGTCCTTCGGGAGTTTTGTTGCGCAGGTGGCTGAAGTGTCGCTGAATTCGGACGGATCGGTTCGGGTGCACAAAGTGACATGTGTCATAGATTGCGGAAAGATTGTGAATCCCGATACGATCGGTGCGCAGATGGAATCGGGGATCGTCTTCGGCCTCTCAGCGCTTCTCCACGGCAAGATAACCTTCAAGAATGGCCGCGTCGAGCAGGGTAATTTTGACGATTATCCGGTCCTGCGATTAAACGAGATGCCCACCGTTGATGTTGTTATTGCGCCGAGCAAGGAAGCCCCTGGCGGCGTTGGAGAACCGGGGGTTCCTCCAATCGCTCCTGCAGTTGCAAGTGCCATTTTTGCAGCGACAGGCAGGCGTATCCGGCGGCTTCCCATAAACCCTGAAGATTTGAAAAGGATCTGAATGCGGCGAGGAGAGACTATGAGTCATGAAGATGATGAGAAGGGATGCATGTGCGGCAAGGGGGTGACCCGCCGGCAGTTTCTTACTACCATGGGAGTGTCCGGTGTGGCGGTGGCGGCGGCCAGTCTGGGAGGAGAAAAAGAGGCAAGAGCGGCGGTCATAAGGTCAGGAGAGGCAACGAGGGTGAGTCTTACCATTAACGGGAAGATCCATCGCCTCCTTGTGGAGCCCCGTTGGTCGCTGCTTTATGTCCTCCGCGAAGAGCTTGGACTCACAGGGACCAAGGTTGGCTGCGAGCGGGGCGAGTGCGGCGCCTGTAGTGTCCTCATTGAGAATGCGCCCCGCTATGCCTGTATGACCCTCGCAGTCGAGGCAGAGGGAATGGAGATCACGACCATCGAGGGACTCATGGATGGTGAACAATTGGGGGCAGTGCAGCAGGCTTTTCTTGAGCATGACGCCCTGCAGTGCGGTTACTGCACTCCGGGGCAGATCATGGCCGTTGAAGGCCTGTTACGAAAAAACCGTGAGCCCTCCCTTGACGAGATACGACGGGGAGTGAGCGGGAATGTCTGCCGCTGCGGTGCCTATACCAATATCTTCAAGGCAGCAAAAAGGGCAGGTGAACTGAAGCGGAGAGGAGGTGCATGATGGCTGCTGATCGCGGCTTTTATTACCTCCGGGGCATTCCTGTGCCCGATACCCCTCCGCCGGACAAGGACCCTCAGCCCTGGGAAAAGACTGGGGTGATCGGCCAACCGCTCCCGAGAGTGGATGGCTATGATAGGGTGAGCGGTTTAGCCCTTTATCCTTCCGATATCATACTCCCGAATATGCTCTATGCTGCCTTACTCGGCTGCCCCCATCCCCATGCCCGCGTCGAGAAGATCGATACCTCGGCCGCGGAAAAGATGCCGGGTGTGCGTGCGGTCATTACCGGATCCTCTCCGGAAGCCGACTTGTCGTGGATCTATTCTGCTGATATGAAGACCAAGTTGTTTGATCCTCTCTGCAGATTTGAAGGAGAGGCGATAGCCGCCGTCGCAGCCGAGACAAACTATCAGGCATGGGATGGAGTCCGGGCAATAAAGGTTGCCTATACGTTGCTTCCTTTTTTGGCGGATGAGCTGAGGGCCCTCGGCCCAGGCTCGCCGGCTGTTCATACCGGAGGAAACAGGGTCAAGACGGAAAAGTATTCACGGGGAGACGTTGAAAGGGGTTTTGCAGAGGCTGACGTTGTTCTCGAAGAGACGTACCGGAGTGAGTGCGAATTGCACACGCCAGCAGAGCTGCACGGGTGTGTTGCGCGGTGGGACGGCGACAGGCTCACCATCTGGCAATCAACGCAGGGGGTCTATTCTATCCAGGCGCGTGTGGCTGAAATTTTGAGCCTGCCTCTTTCGAAGGTCCGGGTCATCGGCCATTATATGGGAGGAGGTTTCGGCAGTAAACTTCAGGCCGACAAATTCACCATCATCGCTGCACTCCTTGCAAAGAAGACCAGCCGTCCCGTGAAGCTCTTCCTTACCCGTGAGGAGACATTCCTCGCCGCAGGAAACCGGCCGCCCGCTTCGATGCGGCTCAAGGCCGGAGTGAAGCGGGACGGAACCCTTGTGGCCCTCGACTTCTCTTGCGTCGCCACAGGCGGCGCCTATCCTTCAGGCGGTGCAAGCCTCGTAGACTGGCTCGTGAGGGACCTCTATCTCTGTCCGAATGTCAGGACGGAAACAACCGATGTCTATATCAATGCCGGTCCTGCCAGGCCCTTCCGGGCGCCAGGTCATCCTCAGGGTTCATGGGCCCTTGAGCAGATGCTCGATTCCCTTGCCGAAAAGATAGGGATGGACCCTGTTGAACTGAGGCTGAAAAATATTCCTTCTTACAGCCAGGCCCGGCCGGGAAACCCCCCTTACACGACGACCGGTTTGGCCAGATGTCTTACGGAGGGAGCGACGGCCTTTGGCTGGAAAGAGGGGAGGAAGAAGACCGCGGAGACCAAAGACGGCGGATATCTTCGGAGAGGCGTTGGAATGGCGAGTGCCCTGTGGTTTGCCGGCGGCGGAAACCCTCCATCAACAGTAATCGTGAAGGTCTTCTCAGACGGAAGCGTCAGCCTGAACATGGGCGCGAGCGATATCGGCACCGGTACAAAGACAATTATGGCCATGGTCATTGCTGAAGAACTCGGAATAAGACCGGGAGTGATACAGATTGAGCATGCGGACACGGGAACGACTCAATATGCCACGCCGAGCGGAGGAAGCAAGACGGTACCGACGGAAGCCCCCGCCGTAAGGGCAGCCGCAGTCCACGTGAAGCAGCAGTTGCTTGCCCTCGCGGCAGAGCACCTTAAGACCGATGTTTCATCCCTTACCCTCAGCGGAGATTCGGTTGTCTCTCAGGAGGAACCGTCCCGTCAGATAAAGATCAGGGATATTTCCGGTCTCAAGAAACGGGGAGTCCTTGTGGGCGTCGGCTACCGCGGCCCCAATCCCGAGGGGAAAGTGGTCAATCCCTTTGCCGCCCAATTCTGCGAAGTGGAAGTCAATACAAGGACCGGTGAAGTCAAGATCCTGCGTTTTCTCGGCGCTCACGACAGCGGGCGGGTGATGAACCGGTTGACCTACGATTGTCAGGTCTTCGGCGGCATTACCATGGGAGTGGGCTTTGCCATGACCGAGGTCAGGATTCTTGATCGTGATCAGACCGGCAAGATGGTGAACAGGAATTGGCATGACTACAAGATACCGACGGCAATGGATGTACCTGCGGAGATGGCCTCCCTGCCGGTGGAGCCTTATGACAGAGAGGCCAACACGACCGGAGCCAAAGGGCTCGGAGAGCCGGTCACCATTCCTACTGCTGCTGCGATCGCCAATGCAGTCTATAACGCCGTCGGAGTCCGTATCACCGGGACCCCGATCAATCCCTTGCAGCTCTGCAGTGCCCTGGCAGCGCTCCGGAAGGAGGGATAACGAAATGATGCCCGAGTTCGCCTATGTGCGTGCAAGGTCTTTGAGAGAAGCCCTTTCCGAGCTTTCTTCCGATGGAGCAAGGGTCCATGCCGGCGGTACCGATCTCCTCGGCTGTCTCCGTGACGGTGTCTTCAGTGCGACGAAGGTTGTCAGCATGAGCGGCCTGAGCGAATTGAGAGGCATTGAGGAGACTGCTGGAGGGGTCCGCATTGGCGCCCTCGTCACGCTCTCCGAACTTGCCGATAATCCTCTTATCAAAGGGCGATATCCGGCGCTTTCCCAGGGTGCTTCAGAGGCAGCGAGCCCACAGCTTCGCAACCAGGGCACCGTGGCCGGAAATCTCTGCCAGAAACCGCGGTGCTGGTATTATCGAGGGGAATTCAACTGTCTCAGAAAGGGGGGTGACCGTTGTTTTGCCGTTGCTGGAGAAAACCATTATCATGCTATCCTCGGTGGAGAGAGATGTTACATCGTTCACCCCTCTGATACAGCACCCGCCCTTGTCGCCTACGGCGCGGTGGTTCACACGGCAGGGTCGAAAGGAAAACGAGAGATACCGGCAGAGAAGTTCTTTGTTCTGCCTGCGCATGACGTGACAAGAGAGACGGTGTTGGAGTCCGGTGAGATCGTAACGGAAATCGTTCTTTCTTCACCGACCCAGGGGGTCAGGAGTTCCTATCATAAGGTGAGGGCTCGGCAGTCTTGGGACTTCGCCCTTGCCGGTGTCGCCCTTGTGCTGCAGCTGAAGGGAGAGATTGTCGGCGATGCGAAGATTGTGCTGACCGGTGCGGCACCTGTCCCCTGGCGTTCGTTCGAGGCAGAGGAAGCCGTCACCGGAAAGGTTCTGAATGAGGATGTCGCCAGGAAGGCTGCCAGTGCAGCAGTAAGAAGGGCGCGACCGCTTGAGCACAACGGGTACAAGATTCCGCTTTTTAGGGGCCTCATTGAAGAGGCGTTGATAGCCCTCACTCGATCATAAGAATTATGTTAAGGACATGCTATGGATATCTATGAAGAACTCCTGAGGATCAGGAAGGAGGGCAGACCGTGCGCCCTTGCCACCATTGTGCAGTCAGACGGCTCATCTCCCCAGAAGGAAGGAGCAAAGATCCTCGTCAGGGAGGACGGATCGATCGTTGGGACCCTCGGCGGCGGATGTATCGAAGCCGAGGTGATTGATCTCTCCCTGCTGGCGATCAAAGACGGTTTGCCCCAGACCATCCCTTTTAACCTGACGGAGAAACAGGGCGGTCTCCTCTGCGGGGGGAAACTCCTTGTTTTCATTGAACCCATACTTCCCAAACAGCATGTCGTGATCCTCGGGGCGGGTCATGTAGGCAAGGCCCTTTCGACGGTCGCAAGCTTTTCCGGCTTCCGGGTTACTGTCGTCGATGATCGCGAGGAGTTCGCAAACAGCAGGAACCTCCCTCATGCCGATCATGTTGTCCTCTCTGGATTCGCGGATCCCTTTTTGGGATGTGTTGTCGACGGTGATTCCTATATCGTCATCGCTACGAGGGGTCATAATCATGACTTCGAAGCCCTCAGGGCAGCCCTGACAACGGAAGCTCGTTTTGTGGGTCTCGTCGGAAGCAAACGCAAGAAAGCCGTTCTCTCGAGGTATCTCAAGGAGGCGGGATTCTCTGACGATGATGTCGCGCGAGTCATCACACCCGTCGGACTTCCCATAGGCTCGGTGACTCCCGAAGAGATAGCAATAAGTATCATGGCGCAGATTATCGCGAAGAGGAGAGGAAATGTCTCAGCAGGTTTCAGCCGTTCTTCTTGCAGCGGGATCGTCGAAGAGGATGGGGAAGCTGAAGCAGCTTCTTCCTCTCGGTGACCGGCCAGCCGTTCTCCGCTGTCTCGAAAGCATCAGGGGTGCCGGAATTGATGATATTGTGCTGGTGGTTGGACATGACAGCCAGGAGATCATGGGGGTCATTGAAGAATTCCCTGCGAAGGTGGTTTGTAATGCGGAACCCGAGACCGGTATGTATGATTCAGTGCGGCTCGGTCTCGGCAAGGTGGACCCCTCTGCTTCGGGCGTCTTCATCTGTCTTGCAGACCAGCCTCTCGTGAAGGCAGATACCCTTCTGTCCATGCGGTTCTGTCATGAGGAAAAGCCGGATATGATAATCATACCTCTTTACCGCGGGATGACAGGACATCCTCCCCTCCTGCCGAAGAGAATCCTGATCGAGGTCGAGCTCTTCCCTACGTTGAGGGATCTGATCCAGAGGCATGCAGAGGAGGTTCTCGGCGTTGAGGTTGCAGACGAAGGGGTGGTCCTTGACATGGACACCTGGGAAGATTACGAGCGCATGCTCGAATGTTTTCGGCAAGAAATACACTGAGTTGACTCTTATGATGGTAAGGCAGCCATGGGTCGAAGCCTTCTCCATCCGATGGGATTCAGGCAATGAGACACTGCGAAAATATGCATTGGTGGCGACTTACTGAGTCCACTCAAGGCTGTTGACAAAGCGTTTCCGCATAGTATAGATGCAGGGAGCATACGAAAATTCTCATCGAAAGGGGGTTTTTGAGATGACCGAACACGAAATCATTATCATAGGCGGTGGAATAAGCGGGCTCTCTCTCGCCCATTACTGTTCAAAGAGAGGGCTGAGACCCCTCGTCATAGAAAAAGAGAACCGTATAGGAGGCACCTTTTATACGTATTCAAAGGACAGCTTCTGGTTTGAACTCGGCGCCCATACCTGTTACAACTCTTATGGAAACCTCGTTGACCTCCTTAACGAAACGGGCCTTCTTGGAAGGATCGTGAAACCGGGTAAAGCAGGATACCGACTCTTCTCGAATGGAGCAATAGAGACTCTCACCTCTCAACTCAACTTTCCAGAACTCCTCGTTTCTTTGCCGAGATTCTTCAGTGCGAAGCCTGAGGGCGAGACGGTAGAGTCGTATTATTCAAAGGTGGTTGGCAAGAGGAATTTTGAGCGTGTCGTCGGTCCGTTATTCAGTGCCGTCATCTGTCAGCGGGCAAACGATTTCCCCGCCGACATGCTTTTCAAGAAACGGGTGCGCCGCAGAGAGGTGATCAAGAAGTTCACCCTTCCCGGAGGGATTCAGACCATCACCGATGCCATCGCTGCTGAACCTGGGATTGTGACGGTACGAGGTAAGGAAGTGAAGGAGATCTCGTACAGTTCTGGCGTCTTCACAGTGTTGGCAGTCGATGGCAGCAACTTCGAGAGCAGGAAGCTTGCCCTTGCCACTCCGTCGGGAACGGCTGCGGCAGTGCTGAGCAAATCCTTCCCCAATCTTTCAAAGATACTTGCGGCAATCGGCGCTGAGAAGGTCGAGACGCTGGGCGTCATCGTAAGGAAGGATGCGGTGAAACTCCCTGCGATCGCGGCCCTCGCTGCCTCTCAAGGAAACTTCTATTCCTTTGTATCACGGGACACCTTTCCCGACGCGGTTTTCAGGGGCTTTGCCTTTCACTTCAGGGCAGGCGCAGTCAGTTATGAGGCGAAGCTCGACAGCATACGATCTGTGCTCGGAACAGGGGACTTCGAGCACATCGTAACAGCCGAGCATGTTATCCCTTCGTTACGTCTGGGGCACAAGGAGGTTATCAGGGAGATAGATGGTCTTATCGCCGGGATTCCCCTCCTTCTGACGGGTAACTATTTCACGGGACTGGCGATCGAGGATTGTCTGTCCCGCTCTCGCCAGGAGTTCAATCGATTGGGGCCATAGCGCCGTCAACACTACTATGAGTATTACGAGGAGATGAGATGGGAAGATCTGTTTTGCTGTTGTTCGTTCTTGCGGTCCTTTGCTCCGGGTGCAGCAGGTATCAGATTCGAGAACAGTTCGATAAGAGTCTTGATGCTTATAATCAGTCGTTACGCTGGCAGCGGTGGGATAGCGCAAGCCCTTTTATCTCGGATTCAATCAGAAAGGAGTTTGAATCGAGGGTTGCGGCGACAAAGGATATACGCGTGGTCGATTGCCAAATTATCGGGATGATCTATCAGGAGGAGACCCATGAGGCCCTTGCGGAAGTCAGGATCGACTACTACAACGTCTATTCAAATATGATGAGAACCATACTCGACAGACAGAGGTGGGTGTATCGTGAAGAGCAGGGAAGAAAGAGTTGGAGGCTCATGAGCCCGCTGCCGGAATTCAGGTAATTAACATCATCGTGGCAGGAGCAGACGTGAGTGGGACAAGTAATCGGAAAGGGAAGACATCGGGAAGCTTGGAAAGTCTGAAGTCCGGCATCTGTGAAACTCAGAGCTACTTCCAGTCGCTCTTTAGCATGCCGGACGCCGACCTCTATGGCTGGAGCCCACCGCATGCGTACCCCTCAGGCGTAGAACTGTTCCGCCAGAATGAGCCTGCGACCCAGATCTATTTCATCGAGAGCGGAATAGTCAAACTGAGTCATATAAGACCGAGCGGCAAAGAGATGATCGTAGGCCTCCGCCGCAGGGACTGGTTGTTGGGGGTGACGCAGGCGTGTGTTGACGAGCCGTACTCGGCCACCGCCACAACACTCACGCGGTGTATTATGAGGTACATATCTACAAAGGAATTCATGGATCGAGTGACGAACGACATAGCTCTGTCGGTTGCACTCAACCGCATGCTCAGCCGTGAGATTCGTGGGAGTATCGAGAGGATTACGACTCTTGGAAGTATGTCCGCTGCGGAACGACTGAAACACTTTTTGCGTGAGTTGGTTGCGGAAGAGGACATGGATAAGCTCCGGAACGAGGGTAGGCTCGATCTGCCGCTCAGGAACGATGAACTTGCAGAGATAGTGGCGGTTACGCCACAACACCTGCACCGCATCCTGAAAGACCCTGAACTGACAGGGCATATAAAACAGAGTAGGAAGATTCTTACAATACTTGATCCCTTCGCTTTCATGAATGGGGAAGACTCCGAAGGAAGGCTTGTAACTTAGTGGTTTCCCGAGAGAATTTGACTCTTTACAAGGATCCCCTGGGTGAAGGCGAAATGAACGCAGGATGTGCGGTCGCCTGTGAGGCGGAAATGAGCAGGGGCCCGGCGGGGCGGGGGACAGTGCAGCTGCATGGACTTTCATCACATATGTTCAAATGAAATTAACAAATGTGAATGACAATCTCCGGATTATGAGATATCCTAACATCATGGAATGGAAATCATGGAAGATGAACCGGAGAGAGAAAGAAGGTGACGTTTATGAAAGGAACAGGGATACTGTTTACGATAATGGTGACAGCTGTAGTTGCGGTGTTGCTGCCGTTTGCGTCGCGTCCAGTGTATGCTTTTGATGCTGATAGCCAGATCGAGGCCTTGATTCCTGCTGAGTCAATAGCTGCAGAAGTCGGAACGGGAGCAGGCGAAAGCGTTCCGATGGTGGCGCAGCCTTTGGTGCTGGGAACTGACACCGGCCATATTGAGGCCTTGATTTCTGCTGAGTCAATACCCGCGGAAGTCGGAACGGGAGCAGGCGAAAGCGTTCCGATGGTCGTGAGGCCTCTTAAGCTGGGAACTGACACCAGACACATTGAGGCGTTGCTTCCGGCTGAATCAACACCTGAACAACAATAAGGAGATAAAAAAAGCAGTTTATCTTCAAGTAAAGAGAACAGCAGTTCTCGAAGACGCCTCCGGAGTGAGCGAAGCTCATTTTACCGGTTTATCCTCCATTTTCCCATTCTTGCCTTTTGGTATGATTTCCGCAAGGACGCGAAAAAACTCGGGTGGCGAGAGTTTGTAGTTCAAATTCCATCCCCGGGCTTCATCGTTCTGTTTGGCTTTTCTGTAATGCTTCACATCTGCGTATCGCTTTTTGACCGGAGGGTTGTGGTAGAATAAAGATACGGTTACGACAAAACACCGGGTTGGAGCATGAGCCTCGACGTTATTTTTTACATATGGAGAGAGCTGCCCATTCGATTGGACAGCGCGCTCCGTAATCCTTGTTGAAGATGTTTTTAGAAAATACCTTGAGACGCGCACTGCTCACCGTGATCATCCTTGGGGCGGTTTCGGTATCGGCCTTTGGAATGGTGACGGAAGACATCATGATCCCGACGCAAGGGAAGGGATTGTTCGGAGTTACGGAATGCCGCCTGGCCACTTACGTCCACAAGCCGGATGATTTCGATCCGCAACAAAAGTACCCCGTAGTAATCATCAGCCACGGAACTGCGACTGATTCTTATACGAGGTGTCACACGAGATTCGATTATCCCCATGCCAGCGAGTATTTTCTTCAGCATGGGTTTGTTGTTGTCGTGCCCATGAGGAGAGGATACGGGGGTTCCGACGGGATAACCATTGCCGACAGTATCGGGTCATGCAGCGATCCCCATTATTCTTTGTCTGCCCTTGAAGCTTCCAGGGACGTAGCCGCGGTCATCAGCTATGTCAAGAGCCTTACCTATGTGGATACCCAGAGGATCCTTCTCGTAGGGTTCTCCTCAGGGGGGTTCACATCTCTTGCAGTTGCGAGTCTCAATATAGAGGGCGTGATTGGGGTAATCAACATTGCCGGTGGACAAGGAGGAGCGAGTCGGACCGAGTCTCCAGGACACGCCTGTGGTGAAAGGAAACTCATAGAAGTCATGGGTAGTTTTGGAAAGGCCAAGGTCCCCACCCTATGGATTTATTCCGAGAATGACCCTTTTTTCCGGCCGGCTCTCGCAAAGGCGATGTTTGAAGACTTCTTGAAGAACGGGGGTAAGGGCAGGCTCGTGATAGCTCCTCCCTTCGGGCATGCTTTGCTCAGTCAGAAGGAGGGAAGAGAGATATGGGCTCCGTACAGCGATGAGTTTCTCCGTGGACTGAATGGTGGGAATGGTGGGAATCGTGCTCAAGCCCCTTTGGATGCTGCGCCGGCTATGGCGGTCAGATAGGACTCTTCCGATTCACTCACTGAATTAAGGAATACGCTGGGCTCGGAGTTGCACGAGCTATCTTTTCATAACTTGCCCCGGCGAATGCTTTAGGCTTCCCCTTTCCTCTAAGGGGCCTGCTCACCACATCCAGCACATCAGGCCTTTGAACACGTTGTGTTCCCTCGAACTCCGAGCCCAGGGTAACGATGTCCTCACCGGCACTTTTTGTCAGGCTCATACCGGTTTCTGTCAATCACCCCCATAGTGCGTCGGGAAGATTTCCCTCCAGCTCGACTCATACCCTATCGCTGTTTCTTCCTCGCGGCAGTATCGTTCGGCGGGTGTCCGGGACGGGCAACCCCTTACAAGTCTTGACAGAAGTGACATTCTTAGATGCAGGGGCATGCTGAAATACCGTGAGGAATCGATCAGGGCAGAGACCAGAAACTGTCTGTTGGTTTTATCCATGTTTAAGCCTCCTGCGGAAGGAGATGCATATTGTGTGCTCATTCTTCTCCTCGTCGGTCACCTCCGTAACGGAGACGAGCAAAATCACGACACCCTTTTTCATTGACGGTATTCATCCCAGTTGTGTGTCCTTAACCACCCCGCAGCCCACTCATTCTTTTATGCCGTATCTCTTAAAGTTTTTCATGGAAGGTCATGATGAGATGGGGAGAACGCAGTAGACAGGCAGATAAGTTTAAGGTTGTGTTTATCCATGATATACTTGAGAGGTATCCTTGAGAGGGAGGTGAAAAGATGCGTCACTCCTTTACCGTGGAACTCAATGAAGAGTTGTCGACGGTTCTGAAGAAGGTCGAAGCTTACATAACGGGCAATGGCGGAAGATTCGAGGGCGACACGGAATCGGGCTTCTTCGATGGAAAGTCAGTACTGGGGCATATCAAGGGCGAGTACCGTTCTTTAGCCGAAAGGCAGATAACGATCACAATTATCCATCGGCCATTTCTTGTGCCTTACAGCAAGATTGAATCGGCAATAAGAAAATACTTCAGTTAGGGCCTTCGCGGACTAGCAGCCGAGACTTCGAAATAACATCCTGTCTTTTCCCGATTATCCGTCATAGCGAGCGAGTAGCTCAATGGTTCCTCTATCCTCCCAACAGTCTCACCAGGAACAGTGCCATGATCGTTCCCATCGCGACCGCTAAGATATAAACATACAATCGACGGATCTCCCTTCTAAGGCGCCTCCTTACTCCTCTTAACGGAGCACTCATTCATCTTAAGGACGAGAACCTTCATCGTAGTTTAGGCGGGCACCTTGCAGCCTTTCCACGGCGAGAAGGCACTCCACGCTCTTCAAGAAAAGACCGCTCAGACTCCCCCTAAACAAACGCCGTCCACCCCTCCCTATGCAGCTGTGGCTTTATCGGGACAGACCTATCTTTGCTTTCATCATAGCAAGAGGAAATTCTCTGTCAAGCGGCAGATGGAGAACAGTATTATTGGTGTGAATCTGAAAGGAGAGCCTATCTTATGTCCGGAAAGTCGTCTTTCTGCACAGTGCGTTTTGGGGTTTATCAGCCGAGCCTCTCCTCGCGAGAAATCTCTATTTCAACTACACGGTGTTTATCCCTCAACCGCTTCATTGCCTCCTGAGCACACTATAGGCAATCCACCAGAATAAGGGAAGGCATTGCTTCACGGCGTAATGTCATCGGGCAGTCAGTCTATATTTTCTTGTATAATGGTTCAAATATCCGCACAAGGAGTGACCATTGCGTGACCGTACCATGATAATCAAGATTACCGTAATCGTAATGGCCCTGCTGTTATTTGTCCTTCTCGCCTCTTGTAGCTCCGGCAAGAAGATGTACAAGGAGACCCACGTTTCCCTTTATACAGTCGTCACTGTGACGGTATATGCTGACTCTCAACAGAAGGCAACAGCTGCCATTGACAATGCATTCAACGAACTGGATAGGCTCGGAAAGCTGCTGAATTTCTATTCGGATGACAGTGAGGTAGCAAAGATTAACCACAGTGCTGGTATCCGACCGGTAAAGGTTTCAGAGGACACCATTCGGGTAATAAAGAAGGCACTCTATATTTCAAGAGTCACTGATGGGGCTTTTGATATCACCATTGGACCTATAGTCAAATTATGGGATTTTGAGAAGCACATTCTTCCTGATGAAAAAGATATCAAGGCAAGGTTGCATCTCATCAATTATAGAGACGTTGTGATCGATGAAAAGAACTCCACGGTGTTCCTTAAGAAGAAGGGAATGGCGGTCGATTTAGGAGGAATCGCAAAGGGCTATGCTGCCGATAGGGCAGTTGAGATATTGAAGCAAAATAGAATAACCGAGGGCATTATCGCCGTTGGCGGTGAGGTCAAACCCTTTGGGAAGAAGCCCGGTGGAGGAGCGTGGCGAGTCGGAATCAAGAACCCTGACCGAAGGGACGAGGAAAATGATGTCTTCGCTATCGTAAATCTTGACGATAAAGCAATATCAACATCGGGTGGCTATGAGAAGTTCTTTGTGAAAGAAGGAAAAACGTATCATCACATCCTTGACCCTAAAACAGGGTATCCCGTGTATGGCTGCAAAAGCGTAAGCATAATAGCAAAGGATGCCCCTGATGGTTTCCCTACAGGGATATTCGTCCTCGGACCACAAAAAGGGATTGCAGTTGTAAAGAGACTCGGCATTGATGCAGTGATTATGGATAAAGACGGGAATATTATCGTGACAGATGGGATAAGGGACAAGGTTGAATTGATTACCAAGAACAATTAATGCGACACGGTTGAAGGGTTCACGAAGACAGATCAAGAGGGAGGCGGGAAAGCCTCCCTGGTCCACATAGGCCCTTGCGAAGTATGGTATAAAGAATGCATGGGACTGAAAAGCGGAGTCACGCGGTTCTGCGACACGTATAGCATTTGGTGTGGTGCCCTAAACATCAGAGGGGCATATTTGGTCAGGAGGAGGACGCCGAAACTTACGGGCATTCTAACATGCTGCGTGGTAGAATCGGCAAGGAGACGTGACAATGAAGAAATGTCCCTTTTGTGCTGAAGAGATTCAGGACGAGGCTATAAAATGCAAGCACTGCGGTGAGTTTATCGATGCCTCCTCGCGCATACATCGCAGAGAAGACAACGTCAAATGGTATTTCCGAAGATCTATTATTATTATCGCGGTCTGCAGTGTGGGACCTCTGGCGTTGCCGCTCATCTGGCTGCGGCCCAATACGACGCGCCGTTGGAAGATCGCGCTCACAATCATAATCCTCGCGCTAAGCTGGATATTGTTTCGATTAACCGTGGCCTCTTTTCGAACACTAACGGAGTATTACAGGGTGCTTAACGCAATATAGCAAAGAAAGAGACAGGGGGGAACGAGGTTCGTTCCTGAACTGGACACTACGGGGCTCCGATATAATTGTACATAGTACCGACAGGTATTGTTGAGGATGGAGGGAGAAGATGCAGTTTTGTGGGGCTCATGTTCATCGTCAGGAGACATTCGAGAATAGGCACTGGGCGGTAGTGCCACTGAAAAAGAGAGACTGACATGGAAAGACTCTCGAGACACCAGGCTGTGAAGCTCCTTGAGGCGACTGGCCAAATATCGGGATACGATCTTTCAGGGTTGGATCTGAGCAGTCTGGACCTGATCGGGGCGGACTTCAGGGGCTCAGAGTTGAAGGGCGCGAACCTGAGCAAGTCCAATATGAGCGGCGCAGTATTCGACGACATCGATCTGACCGGCTGCGACATGAGCAGCTCCAATTTTACTGCAGCCCGCTTCAGAAAGGCCAAACTCGAAGGCTGCGATCTCACCTTTTCGACTTTTACCGGCGCCGACTTCTCTGGTGCCGACTTGAAGAAAGCTGATTTTACGAATTCGAAGCTCTCCGGAGCGATTTTCCACGGAGCCGACCTCTCGGAAGCGAATCTTCAGATGACCGATGCCGGGATCGTCCGTCTCGCGGGGGCGAGGCTTTTTCGCGTGAACTTCCGCGGCGCCAACATGATCGGTGCGGACCTCGCCGGTGCCGACCTCAGGGGCGCCATGCTCCACGGAGTGGATTTGAGCCTCTCAGATCTCCGTTCGGCAGATCTTAGGGAGGCAAGGCTCATAGAGGCGTCATTCATCGGGGCAGACCTCAGAGGCGCCGACTTGAGGGGCGCGCTCGTCAGAGGCGCCGACCTGACAAGGGCAAAACAGGACGACCCAAAGAAGAGCCATCGGGCCTGAGTGGAGAAGACGAACAACGCCTCTTTATCGGGTTCAGACGCAACCTTCCTTCCTCAAGGACTGATCAGGTTTGATGTGCTGAAACAATCTCTTTCTGGTCGTACACCTCATAATACGGATATCGTGGCTGACGTCATATTCTCCCGATAATAGGCGTGGCCGCTCTCGCCTCGTGGAAGAACGACATGCCCGGGCCGATTGACAATGCGACATTGTTGCATTAACATAAAGACATGGATGAGGGGAGACAGATACTGGATAAATTAAGAGGCGACGGACATCGCATCACAAAAGCCCGCTCTGCTATAGTCGATATCCTCTTGCATATCAAGAAGCCATTAACCGCTCGGGCTATTTTCACATTACTCAACAGCCGGGGTCTCACATCCAATCGAGCGACGGTCTATCGAGAACTGGGCTTTCTGTTGGCAAACGACATCGTCTGCCAGGTGAGATTTGCCGGTAAAGCCATTCATTACGAGATTAATTCCGGACATCACCATCACCTTGTCTGCTTGAAATGCGATACCGTGAAGGATGTGGTCCTCGGGAAGCATCTGGAGCATCAGGAGCGGCAAATTTATGAAAAGGAAAAATTCAAAGTTGTTTCTCATTCTTTGGAATTTTACGGCCTGTGCAACAATTGCAGGGAGAACAGACACTATGAATAATGGATCTATACTGTCCGTGAGGAATCTGCATTACGGCTACGGGTCGGTAGAGGTGCTTGCCGATGTGACATTCGATGTGGAAAAGGGCGACTATATCGGCCTTGCCGGACCAAATGGGGCAGGGAAGACAACGCTCGTTAAAGCCGTGCTCGGACTGTTGGAAAAGTTCAGAGGCACCATAAAACTTTTCGGTCAGGATCTGAAGTCCTTTGACAGATGGGGCCGCATTGGCTATCTCTCTCAGAGAGTGACGGCTTTCAACCCTCTTTTCCCCGCCTCGGTCAAGGAAGTCGTAGGCTTGGGGTTGTTATCGAAGAAGAAATTCCCGAAGAGATTTGGACGAACTGATGATGTAAGAATCAGGCAATCTCTCGACCTCATGGGCATCTCCGATCTCGAAGATAGGCCGGTCAGCGATCTTTCCGGCGGTCAGCAACAGCGGGTCTTTCTGGCTAGGGCACTGGTCTCTGATCCCGAGATTCTTATCCTCGATGAACCCGGCACCGCCCTGGACCCGCAATCGCGGGTGGGGTTCTTCGAGTTCATAAAGCAATTGAACCAGAACAAGGGAATCACTATTTTGCTCATTACGCATGACACTGCCCAGATCGGTCAATATGCAAATAAGCTCCTCTATCTGGACAAGAAGGTCGTCTTCTATGGAAGCTTTGCCGACTTCTGCAGGTCTGATGAGATGCACCTGTATTTCGGCCATTTCTCTCAGCATCTGATCTGCCATCAACACGACTGACATGACGATCTTCGTTGACTATCTTCATTATGCCTTTATCCAGAGAGCGTATCTCGCTGGATCGTTTATCGCCGCCCTTTGCGCCATGCTCGGACTCTTTCTCGTTCTGAGAAAACTGTCGTTGATAGGCGACGGTCTTTCCCATGTGAGTTTCGGCGCCATTGCCCTCGGACTTTTTTTGGGTCTCTATCCCTTTTACATGGCGATTCCGTCAGTACTGATCGCATCGTATTTCATCTTGAAGCTGACTGAGAAGGCCAAGGTGTACGGCGACGCCGCTATCGGCATCGTTTCAGCTCTCAGCATAGCAGGCGGCGTGATCCTTGCCAGCCTTTCGCGAGGGTTCAATGTCGACCTGTTCAGCTATCTCTTTGGCAATATTCTTGCTATCAGTGATCAGGAAGTATTCCTGTCGATCGGTCTGTCCCTTATCGTTCTGGTGATCATCCTGGTGCTCTACAACGACTTATTGTCTGCCACCTTTGATGAGGAATACGCCAGAGTCACCGGCATCAAGACCGGGCGCGCACATCTCATACTCATTTCCTTGACCGCTGTCACGGTCGTGCTCGCGGTTAAAGTGGTCGGTATTATGCTGGTCTCCGCCCTTTTGATACTGCCTGCAGTCACCGCTTTGCAGATTGCCCGGAGGTTCAGTGCTGCGATATCGATCGCTGTTTTGTCTGGAGTTGTCTCTGTGCTTACCGGGATCACCGTATCCTTCTTTCTCGACTTGCCCGCGGGTGCAACCATTATTATGGTCAATGGAATATTTTTTACAGGAGCTCTGGTTTTCAAGAAGTTTCTTTACGGGGGGGCGTAATGAAAACGAAGTCATCTGTGAAGATCGTTGCTTCCCTTATGTGTACAATCCTTTTCTGGGCGTCGCTCAGTTCCTGCAAACCGTCAGGCAAATCAGCTACCCCACCCGCCAAGGGAGGCAACAGAATCAAAGTCGTCACCACTCTCTTTCCCCTGTATGATATGGCGAAACACATCGGGGCAGACAAGGCTGAAGTGTCCCTGCTCCTGCCGCCGGGCGTGGAGCCCCATTCGTTTGAGCCCAAGCCGGGCGATATACTCAAAATAAATGAAGCGGCTATCTTTGTCTATACCGGAAAGTTCATGGAGCCTTGGGCCGTTGGAATCATAAAGGGTGTTGCAAACAAGAATCTCGTGGTGGTAGATGCCAGCGAAGGCGCAAAGATGATCGCAGGCGTCTTTCATGACAAAGATGAGCCTGTCGGATTGCCCGACCCCCACATATGGCTGGACTTTGACAATGGCAGGATCATGGCAAGAAATATCGCAAGGGCCTTTCAGACAGGGGATAGCGCACACAGTGACTTTTATGAGAAGAATGCCGATGAGTACGACCGAAAGCTCACCGAGTTAGACACTTCTTACAGAAACACTCTCCTTACCTGCAAAAAGAAGGAGATCATCTACGCCGGTCACTATGCCTTCGGCTATCTGGCCAATCGCTACGGTCTGAAATATACTGCGGCTCAGGGCGTATCGCCTGATGCCGAGCCCACGGCTAAAGATCTGGTAAAGCTCATAAACCAGATCAAGAAGAACAATATCCGGTACGTCTTCTATGAAGAATTGACCAGCCCGAAGATCGCCGAAACGCTCGCTGACGAGACCGGCGCCAAGATGCTGCTTCTTAACGCTGCCCATAATCTGACCAAGGACCAGCTCGAACAAGGAGTATCTTTTTTCGATGTTCTCAGCCGTGATCTGGACAACCTGAAGATCGGCCTCGAATGCAAATGAATAAGCGCCTGAGGAGGAGAAAAGCGATCTCAAAGCGGGATTGCTTCGTCGAAGACTTCTCGCAATGACAGTTCGCTTGGGCCGTCATGTATAACAGCCTTGGAAATTTCAGAGGGCATGATGAAGTTGAGAAAGAAAAGTAAGCTCCTCATTGCCGTTCTTATGATGACCTCCCTTTGCGGTGCTTTAACGGTTGAAGGCGCCCTGCATGGCTCTGCGAACGGCGCATGCACTGCTACTCTTTCTCCGGACTTGAATCTACACCTCCCGGCTGTGATTTTTAATGGTCAGGATTACTGGGTTGATCTGACATATGTGCGCGGCGCCGCGAACTTCCTGTTGTCTCAGGCCGGAGGCGTGACCGATGCCGGGCAATTCAGCGATTGTTTCCCTGCAGACCTGTCGCTTGAGCTTAAACTGCACGTTCCGGAAATCCTCTTTAATGGCCTTTCTTACTTTGCTGATTTTCAATACATCTCTGATTCGGTTTTTGCGCTCACCAACGCAGGAGAGAATGCCCTCTATGATCTCCTGCCGGGTGCGACCTTCCAGGAGGGCTGTACCGGTCCGTGTCTATGCCCGGTTATGCTCGCTGCAGACATGAGCGGCACGTTCCGGCTGGTCAGGTTGAGTCCGGACGGATCGTTCAGCAGATACCTGATGTGCGAGATCTCTTGGGCAGCAAGAAATTCTTTTGCAGGAGTAACCAGCCTGATCACGGGACAGGGAATATATCGGTTTCAAAGCGAGCCTGCCGATGGTATGCAGCAACTCACGCTGGACCTGAGCATTGACGGCAACGCGCCGCAGCATTTTGACAGCGGTCTGGTCCCCGCAACATCTCAGTTCCCTGCGATTTCATTGTCTCTTGATGAGGGCTCGAAGTGCTTCAACATCTGGCTCGTCATCAACGCTGCTCCCAGGTAGGAGGGAAAAGGTTAGTCAGATTCTGAGCTTTCTCCCCCGCGAGGCCCTTCAGCGGAGATACCCTTTGTCTGCATAATATGGGAAGTGTCCGTATATTTCCCTGCAAAGTTGCATTTTTAACATGCTTATCAGAGTCATCCTGAAAACAATAAAGTTGCTAGGAACTGCCAGAACTAACCCCTAACCACCTTTTCACTTTGTCTACATTCCCATCGCTCATTGCCTCACCAATCGTCAAGAGACTATGTATCTGTGATTTCTTCAAGACTTGAATCATGTCCTCAATCTCCCTTACAGTGTATCCCCTAAGATGAAGAACATACAAATAATAAACAAAAGGTAATTTGAGAAACTTTGACGCACGTGCTCTCGGAATAATCCTTCCTTTCTTATACTCCAACAATTCCAGAACGTGCAAAAAAGGAAGCCATTCAGACGCTGTTTTGGATAACTCCTTGTCAGCGGGGTTTTCAAGGAACTTCTTCTTCAGAACATTTAGTGCCTCAACCGTCCGCTCGAAATCCTTCATCTGTCCCTCAAACGTTATGGAGCTCAAAACGGCATCTATTTCTCTCTTTGACTGAATTAAATCGTTTTCAAAGTCCAACCTTCGTTTCCTCCTTCAGGCTATCTCCTCTCGCGCCCACTTGGCACGTCCTACTGACGAAATACTACCATAATCAACCCACATTGAAAGAAACAATATTGACATCAGACGATAACAGCGTTCAGTTTCTTTGCTCCTCCTAATAAAAGGCAAAAGGAAAGTTAGGCAAATGTGGCAAAAGAATGAGCCGCGTGCAAGCACTTAGCGGACCTACCCCCATCCGTTGTGCCAATCATAATTAGAGTATCCCAACTGCCTTTGTCTCTTCAAGCCTCATAAACTCAGCGGGCGTCAGGTCGCCTAAGGCGCTGTGAGGCCGCTCATTGTTATAGTCGATCCGATAGTCCTCTGAGATGCCCCGCGCATGTCCTATGCTCATGAACCAGTGCAGATTCAGGCATTCATCCCTGAACTTGCCGTTGAAACTCTCCATGTAGGCGTTATCGACCGGCTTCCCCGGACGGATAAAGTGGAGCTTTACCCCTCGCTCATACGCCCATGCATCCAAAGCGTTGCTAATGAACTCAGGACCATTGTCCACGACGATCCTCTCCGGGAGTCCCCGTACAGACGCTATCTGGCTTAAGACTGTGCAAACCCGCTGTCCGCCGATTGAGGTGTCCACCTCGATCCTGAAGCATTCCCTTGTATAGGTGTCGATAATCGGCAGAAACCTCAGTTTCCTTCCGTTGTACAGGACATCATGGAGAAAATCCATTGCCCAAAGTTCGTTTGCTTTCCCTGCCTTTGCGATCTCGATCCTTCCCTGGGAGGCCAGTTTCTTCCTCCGGCGAACCCTTAAGGATAACTTCTCTTCCCGATAGATGCGTTCCGTCCTCTTATGGTTCCTTACCAATCCCTCCCTCTTTAGGAGCACGTGCAGCCTTCGACATCCGAACCTCCGTCGCTGTTCAGCTATCTCCTTCATCCGTTTCCTGAGTCTCTCGTCTCTATCAGGCCTCTCCTCATGTCGTACGGTATTTCTGTGCACTCCGATGAGTCGGCTTGCCCGTCTTTGGCTCAGCCCAAAGCACTCGATAATGTGCTGCACTGCTGCTCTATGTGCCTTGGGCCTTAGAAGTTTTTTGAGATGACTTCCTTCAGCGCCTGATTATCGAGGGTAAGGTCGGCAACCAGGTGCTTCAGCCGCCGGTTTTCATCCTCCAGGTGTTTAAGCCTCTTTACATCGCTTGCGGTCATCCCGGAGTACTTCGCCTTCCAGTTGTAGTACGTAGCATCGCTAATCCCGTACTTCCGACACAGCTCAGTGACGGTTATGCCCGCTTCCCCCTCCTTCAGAATGCTTACAATCTGTTCCTCTGTATACCGCGTCTTCTTCATCCCTGCCTCCTTGTTCGAGTGTCCTATTATGTCAACACTCTACTTACAAGTGGCACATTTTTCGGGGGACAGGTCC
>DASRZP010000110.1 GCA_035686305.1 Thermodesulfovibrionales bacterium
TTCCCTCTTTTCGGCAACCCACATATCGATCCCGAAGGGCATGTCCGTCGTTTCGAGAAAAAAATCTATGTAGATCTTCGCCTCTTCAGGGGTATTCGCTACCATCGCCACCATACCCGGAATCCCTGTGGAGGCAGAGAGTCTTTCTTGGTTCTTGATGAGTTCTGCAGCCTTCAGGCGGTCAAAATTCCCCTTCCTGTCCAGAAGTATCCGGTCCTTGTTGTGGAACATTGAAGCTATAAGGAATGGCGGGTTCTCCCCGGGCTGTCCGCCTATCCTGATCCCCGATATTTCAAATACCTTCTGTTCCCTGCTCAATGTAAACATCATCTCTCCTTGAGTTCTTGATAAGATCCTGCCATATTCCGTACCCGTTACCTGTTCGAGGGAGGAGCTTCCAGGAGACTCCTCCCTCTTTCATCGGTCTTCTAAAATATTCCGTGGTCGAACTTTGGCTGTGGCAGATACTCCCACTTCTCGCCCTTCTTGTATTTATCGAAAATGTCGAGGCACTTGAGTGCGTATTCAAAGGCATAGGGAATGCCGGGCCCGCCGGGGACAAAACCGGCGAGGATCATGCCGACGGCAGCAGCCTCAAAGACCTCGTTCCACGTTGCCCCTGCTTCTGCCGCAGGGATGACATGGATGATGCATCGCGGCGAACAGTAGCCGACGCCGCCCGACATGAACATGAGCTCTTTGATCTTCTTAGACAGGGCCCCATCTCCGAAGATCGAAGCATAGAAGTCCGCAAAGGTCCTCCCGGGTTCAGGAGTGACGGTGTTTATGATCTGGAACATCCTCGGGACGAAACCGCACTGCTTCTTCATGTACGCATTTACTTCTTCTGCCGTCATCTTCTTTTCTTCTGCCATTGCTGTCTCCTTTTTCTCAGAAAATCGTTTATGAACGCTCCCCAAATTCCCCTACTTCTTGAACCTCCTCTCAGCCCGAAGCTGCGATCCGATCACCTCCCTCCACTCAGAGTTTCCACTCAAAGGCTACATCGTGGAACTTCTTGATGTTCTCATACGGGATGGTCGGCGGTATGTCACAGCCTGGCACCAGGACAAATCCACCTTCCTTCGCCGCGATCTCTATGACCTCCTTGCAGGCCTGTTCGACTTCATCCACAGTCTTATTGAGAAGGACATGGACGGGGGCGATATTCCCGCCGAAGCACATCTTGCCGAAGAGGGCCTCCCGTGCCTTTCCTATGTCCACTTTTTGATCGAGGAATATGACGGAGCAGCCTGTCCGCGGAAAGAGATCGAGGCGGTCGCTGGTATTGCCGCATATATGGAGTATCGTATGGACACTCTTCGATTTTGCCCAGTCGCTCATCTTCTTCAGAGGGGGCACCGCGAACCGCTCCATCTGTTTCGGGTTTATCAGATCTCCTGAGGCCGTGGGATCGGCAATGCTCAAACATTCAATCCCTCCGGCGACGAGCGGTTCATAGAGGCGAATCAGGAGGTCGGCACAGAAATCAACCATCCTTTCGACAAAGGCAGGTTTCTTGAAGATGGCCTTCATGAAGGCCTCTTCACCGACGAACCGCGCAGCAAGGGTAAAGGGGCCCCAGCATGTCATCGTGACGAGATACTTCTTCCCGATCTTCTCCTTCACCCTCATGGTGGCGTCCATAACGGTCTTGACAACAGGGTGTTTATGGATGTCGTCTATCGTGAGTTTTGCGATGTCCTCTTCCGAGTTGACAAAATGGGCCGTGAGATCGGGAGCGCCGATCTCCCGGTACTTGATGCCGGCGCCGAAGGCAGTACCGAGGGCCGCCGCATGAAAATTGTTATAGCCCGACCCGACGTACACGACGTCGCTTCTGATTTTATCGGCCTCGGTGACACACATATCGGCCATCTTCTCGGGATTCAGGGAGAGTTCTTCGAAGCTCGTGCCATAATCCTTGATCGACCACATTCCGCCCCCAAAAAGGGTGACGGGGATCCTTTCCGGTTTTCCCAGCTCAAAGGCCTTCAAGATGATTTCTCTCGGTGTCATATGTCCTCCTCTTATGATGGTCGAGATCATACCGTACAATGGTGAAGATCATGGACAGCCCGTTTGAACTCGGCGAGGTCTATGGGCGCCTCAATTGTCAGCGCATCAGTCTCAAGCTTATCATAACCACCGACAAAGATTACAAGAACCTCGGGCAGCACGGTCTTGATGATCCGTATCGCGTCGTGTACAGAAAGGCCGAAGGGTTCGGAATCGATGACAACCATGCTGTAGTTTCTTTTCAGTGCCATCTTGACGGCAAGGGCAGGGTGATCCGCAATCTCGACCAGATATCCTTCGTCTCTCAGGATGCCATAGAGGTTCTTCATCAAGAGCGGGTCATGAGAACAGAGGATTACCTCTTTCATACTATGAGCCCTAAGAGCAATTCCGATGCCAAAATGAAGAGCGGCTTTTCATGAGGCCGGAGGCCCTTCTTCCAGGGATTTATGCAGCGTAAGTGTAGAAAAATTCCCCATGAGAATGGGGCAGATTTCCCCATATAAAGAGTGGCGACCTTTCCGGGAGGGCCGCTGGTGAGCGCGGCGACCGCAAGGCTTGAGATGAGAGGGCTTGCCGACGTTATCGCAATTGGCGAGTCAGCGGACAGAGAGGATTGAGCAACCGGTGATGTATTCAGTAAGCGATGTTTCTGTAGTTGCCGAGACTCGATCCTACAGACAGTGAAAGATCAAGTCCGAACTGTTAGTTTTTCTTGGAAAGAGAGTCCCCTCCAGCAACTCATGAATGATTTAATGAATTAGGGACACATCCCATATTTATTGACATTCGCGATCGGTTTCTGTAAACTTCTCTTGTGCCAAGGATAGCGCGGGCAATTGCAGTCGATTTTCCGCACCACATCGTGCAGAGGGGGAATAATAGGGAGAATGTCTTTCTGTCGAAGAAAGACAGAGAAAAATACCTTGATTTGCTCAAGAAGTATTCGGAGAAATGGGATGTTCCTGTACTTGCCTACTGTCTTATGAGTAATCATGTGCATTTGCTGGCCCGCCCCAAGAATGAAATGGCGCTGTACAAGATGATGCAGGGTCTAACCCTTTGTTACACACAGCACATAAACAGGACTTACAACAGAACGGGCAGGTTATGGGAGAGCCGGTATCATTCCTGCATTGTGGATAAGGAGAGATACCTGTGGGCGGTGGCCCGATACATCGAGCAGAATGCGGTCCGGGCGAAGATGGTGAAGAGGGTGGAGGAATATCCCTATTCGAGCGCAAGGGCTCATATGACGGGCAAGAGGGATGAGATATTAGGGGAGGAACTCTTTGAGAAGGGGCAGAGAAAGGACTATCGAGAAATACTCAGGTCGAGAGTCTCTGACGCAGAGATGGAAGGTATCAGGTATTCGACGAAGACTGGAAGACCCTTCGGGGGAGTAAGATTCATAGAGACAATGGAGAAGAAACTTCGAATGAGATTTATCCTTAAGTCACCGGGAAGACCGAAGAAAGAAAAAGGAAAATAGGGATGTGTCCCTCATATTACTCATATTATTATTATCATATTATCAAGAGGTCTTCATCCCCCGGGCATCTGTGCACATTCATTGAAGATTCGCACTCTGCAGCGCCGGCACCTCTCGGGGTCCAGTCTCGGAACAATACTCTTTATTGCCTCGATCTTGGAGTGAAAGACGTTTTCTTCGCCAATACTTCTGTTACATCCGCCCCGTTTCATGACCTCAACGACCTCTCCTTTGAGTGAGCAAAGATAGATCTGGCGTCCGTTGACACGCAGGCGATGGGCCTCCTGGTTGAGCATTTGGCATCCTGCGACGTCGATGAAATTTATACCACCACCGACAATAAGAATGTGTGCCTGTTCCGGATAGTTTATTGTTATCTGATCCAACTGTTCTGCTACGTGATTCACAGCACCAAAAAAGATTGAGCCATCAATCCTGATTATCTTAAGCTGTGGACATTCGGAAAGAGGTTTCTTCTGCACATTGATGAAACTCTTCTTTTTGCTGTCGGGATCTGGGGCAAGGGTCACAAAGATCGGATGGGATGTCCGGTTGAGGTAGAGCAGCAGAGAAAGAATCACTCCGACATATATCGCAAATTCCAGCTCGACAAATAATGTCGCTATGAATGTCGCAATGAGTATTCCAGCCTCGGGTTTGCTTGTCCTGATAATGGAGGTAATATGGTGCGTATCAATAAGACCGTACGCAACCAGGAAAAGGATTCCGGCCATGGAAGCTATCGGGAGGTAGGCGGTCAGAGGAGCTATGAGCAGTAATATGCCTGTCAGAGTGAGCGCGGCAAAGACAGCGGCCAGTGGCGTCTTTGCTCCCGCTTCGTAGTTCACCCCACTTCGGGTAAACGACCCGGACGAGGCATAGCTCGAAAAGAAACTCCCAATGATGTTGGATAATCCCTGCCCGACGAATTCCTGATTGCTATCAATGCGCTGTTCGGACTTTGTTGCTATTGATCGAGCAATGGAGACGGCCTCGGCAAGCCCAAGCATGGCAACAGCCAAAGCGGGAGGAGCAAGCTCGCGCAATGAAGCGGTCGTAATGTAAGGATGTGATAGGGGCGGAAGATGACCTGGAAGTGATCCTACCAGTCTGACGCCATGTTCGCTCCCCTTCATTATCATAGCCATGACACTTCCAGCTATCATTGCGATTAGCATTCCGGGCCACTTGGGTTTCAGCATCTTAAAAACAACTGCGATAATCAACGTGCTAAGACCTATCATCAGGACGTAGAAGTTGGTCTCTGACAGGCTTGATAGTATATCTGCCCATATATGAATAAAAGAGTGTTTCTTGGGTGACGCGACTCCCAGGATATTGCTGAGCTGACTTGTTGCAATCAGTATTGAAGCACCTGCAGTGAAGCCAACCACAACAGAGTGAGACACAAAATTCACCAGGGCACCAAGACGGGCAACTCCCAATCCAAATTGAAAAAGACCTGCAAAAAAGGTGAGGGTGAGGGCCTTCTGGATATATTCAGTGCTTGAAGGCTGAACAAGGGGACTGAGCGTAGTGAAGATCACAATCGATATTGCCGTTGTGGGACCTGAAATGAGATGACGAGATGATCCAAAGAGCGCAGCAATGATTGCCGGTACGATTGCTGAATAGAGGCCGTATTCAGGAGGCAGTCCAGCAATGATTGCAAATGCCACACCTTGAGGTAGTACGATTATGGCTCCGGTGATTCCTGCAATAATGTCCGCTTTTATTGTGCGACGGTTCACCATGGGCCACCACTTCACGAATGGGAAATATCTTCTTAATGATGTCACTGTTTCCTTTGCAGTTACTGGAGCATTGTTTGTTTCTATAATCCGGCTGACTGATCTTCCCTTGTAAAAATTGTATCATACTGAGCGTTTTACTTATTGAAACCCAAGTAGGCAGTCCAAGTTTGATAGGCAGGACACACAAATAAGCTTGGAGAGGGTAAAACGGGATGATATAATTCAGTGAGAGGGGACCGTCTCAAGGGCGTGCAAGGTGTTCGGTTATTCCCGCGACAGCTTTTATCGCTTCAAAGAGTTGTATGACACCGGTGGGGAGTTGGCCCTACAGGAGATCAGCCGTAAGAAGCCTTGCGTAAAGAATCGGGTGGCGCAGGAGATTGAGGATGCAGTATGCGCCATGGCTCTTGAGAAACCGGCCTTCGGACAGCTCAGGGTGTCGAATGAACTGAGGAAAATAGGTTTATTCATCTCACCGGCGGGCGTACGGAGCGTGTGGGTGCGGCATGACCTTGAGACCTTCAAGAAGAGACTGAAAGCGCTTGAAGCTAAGGTAGCGCAGGAGAATCTGATTCTGAGTGAGGAACAGCTTCAGGCGATGGAGAGGGCGAAGCAGGAGAAGGAAGCTCGTTTCTGGGGTCGGTCAGTGGGGTCTTGTTAATTGACATTAAACGAATGCGCGGAACGGGAGACGTCGCCAATTTAAACAAAATAGCATTCATACCAACAGGCTAAACGTTCATTGGAATTAGCTAGCGGTCGTACACTGTCTGCTTGGTCAAGTCCTAACTTTTACATATTTAAAGCGACTTAGAAAAGGAACTAGACATAATGTATTAAACCTGTCCTACCTTAAGGCACGTGGGTTAAGCTTTAAGGTCGGAAAAACCAAAGGCTCAGAGCCACAATTAAGGAGGACAGGTTATGCATCAGTATACCACGAAGTATGTAGGGATGGATGTG